>JAAZOT010000023.1 GCA_012797605.1 Spirochaetales bacterium
AAATTTTGATTTTGACTTTTCTATTAAAAATCTTGGAAAACCCATATATTTTTCTCCAATCAAAAATATAAATTTTATAAAGGATTCAGAAAAAATTTTTTACAATATAAATTATGATGATGTAAAAAAGGCGATATCAAATGATGATGAAAAGTCACTTATAATACTTGAAAAAGCGGGTCCTAGAGAGAACATATTTTTTGATCCAGAAAAGACTACTGCTGGTATTGTGACATGTGGTGGTTTGTGTCCAGGACTTAATAATGTTATAAGATCACTTGTATTACAACTTCTTTATCAATATGGAGTTAAAAAAATAATTGGTTTTAGATATGGATATCGAGGGATAGATATCTCTAATAAAATAAATCCAATTTTTCTAGATGTAAATGAAGTCGCAGATATTCATAACCTTGGGGGTTCGTATCTCGGTTCATCGAGGGGGAATGTTGAAAGTTCTAAAATCGTCGATTCTCTATTATATTACGGGATAGACATACTTTTTACGATAGGTGGAGATGGTACAATTAGAGGAGCCATTGATATTGTAGAAGAAATAGAAAAAAGGAGACTTCCTATATCTGTTATAAATATACCAAAGACTATAGATAATGATATTCCTTTTATAAGCAAATCATTTGGTTTTCAAACTGCTGTTGCTTCAGCACAAGAGGCTATAAGATGCGCCCACAATGAAGCTAAAGGTGCTCCAAATGGTATAGGTATAGTTAAACTTATGGGAAGAGAATCTGGTTTTATTGCTGCTCAAGCGGCTTTAGCTCAGAAAGACGCAAATTATGTTTTAGTTCCAGAAATAGATTTTGACCTTGATGGTCCAAATGGATTGCTTGCTGAACTTGAGAGAAGACTTTCAAAAGCGAGTCATGCTTTGATAGTTGTGGCAGAAGGTGCTGGGCAAAAATTTTTCGACTTAAAAGAGGTAAAATATGATAAATCAGGTAATAAAATACTTGAAGATATCGGCACCTTTTTAAAAAATAGAATTACAGAATATTTCAAAGAAAAATCAATAGAAGTAAATGTGAAATATATTGATCCTTCATATATGATTCGTTCTGTTGTTGCAAATGCAGAAGATGCTGTATATTGTGGTTTTCTAGCCGAACATGCAGTACATGCTGCTATGAGTGGTAAAACCAAAGTGATAATCGGTAAGTGGAACGATACTTTTATACATTTACCGATGGATATAGTTAAATTTGGTAGAAAGAAGATAGACCCAAAAAGCTCTCTATGGCAATCTGTTGTTCTATCTACTGGACAACCATCACTAAAAAACTAGAAAAAAAATTAAAAAATATTAAAAATATTTAAAATATTTTGTTAAAACTCTTGACAAAATACAAATTAATTACAATAAGTTATAAAAGTAAATAATCTTTTTCATATTACTTGCATCTGGTTCGTTTTTGGGAGGGGGGATGAACAAGTATGCTGCTGCAGTTGTATTTTTGTTATTAATTTCTTTATTGTTTTCTTTTAATGAAACTGTATTTGCTCAGCAAAGCAGTATTCCAATACCTAATGTCAATATATCAATACAAAATGCTAAAAATCCTTCACAAGTTGCTTCATCATTAGAGATTCTTCTATTAATTTCTCTTTTATCGTTAGGACCATCTCTCATTATTTCCCTTACGAGTTATGTCAGATTTATCATAGTTTTTGATTTTTTGAAAAGAGGTCTTGGAACTCAACAGATGCCTCCAGCTCAAGTAATGGCTGGTCTTGCAATTTTTATGACAATTTTTGTCATGATGCCAGTATTTGCTCAAATGAATAGTGATGCAATCCAACCATATATGCAAGGGAAACTGGACCTAAATGGCTTGTATTATAAAGGGATAGAACCTTTACGAGTTTTTATGTTTAAGGTGACAAGACCTACCGACATAGCTCTCTTTTTAAGGGCAGCAAACATTGGGCAGGTAAAAACATATCAAGATATTCCGACTTATGTTTTAATACCTGCATTTATGCTTTCGGAGTTAAAAACAGCTTTTAATATAGGCATATTAATAATGATTCCTTTTTTACTTATAGATATGTTAGTGTCAGCTACTTTAATGGCTATGGGGATGATAATGCTTCCTCCAATAATGATATCACTTCCTTTTAAGATTATTGTATTTATTTTAGCTGATGGATGGAACCTTTTAATAGGCAGCTTACTAAAATCATTTCCGAGATAATATTAAATATTAGTCAAGTAGTAATAAGTAGGTAATAAGTAGGTAAATATAATTACTAAACTAAGGAGAAAAGATGACCTTAGGTCTTGTAATGGATATCTTAAGAAGATCTATATATGAACTGATATTAATTGGAGGACCTTTACTTGTAATTCCATTGATTGTTGGTTTGATTGTTTCTATCTTTCAGGCGACAACCCAAATACAAGAACAAACTCTGACCTTTGTACCAAAAGTGATCTCTATTTTTGCAGTTTTAATAATTTTAGGTCCATGGATGTTAACAAGATTGATAAATTACATAAATTATCTTATAAATCTTATTTCAAGTGCTGTAAAATAGAAAAGTTTAATATTTCAAGGATAGAAAAAAAGAATGGAAAATCGAGAAGGTAAAATTCTGAAAGATTGAAAAGGTAAAGATATTAAAAATTAAGAGATTAGCAAATATAGGATAAAAATATAACAATAAAACGTAATAATAGGTTATAAAAATAAAGAAAAAATAAGAATAAAAAAAGAAAAAAGAAAAAAATAAGAAATAAGAAAGAGATATGGTACCTTTTTATTTTAGGGATATTTTTCCAATTTTTCTACTTATCTTTATAAGATTGGTTGGAATAACAATAACTTCACCAATATTCTCTTCTTCTATTATTCCTCCAGCTGTTATAATTGGTTTAATGTTTTTAGTTGCCATAATTTTATTTCCCTTTGCATCTGAAAGTCTTAAGATTTCAATTCCCATTGATACTTGGTCATATATTTTACTTTTAGGTAATGAACTATTTATAGGATTTTCTATAGGATTATTTATCTCGATAATTTTTACTACATTTCAAGTGGCTGGCGAATTTTTCTCTTACCAGATGGGACTCGGAATTTCAGAAGTGTTAGACCCTTTAAGTGAGGTAGAAGTTCCAGTAATATCTCAGGTTTTCCAGGTATTTGCAATGCTTATTTTTATCTCAATAAATGGTATGGAATATGAGATACTTGTATTAAGAAAATCATTTGAACTAGTAAGATATGTCGATTTTTCAACGAAGGTTAGTGCTTTAATGCCCCAGGTCATAGTATTATTTAGAGATTTATTTTTAATTTCTCTACAAATAGCTATTCCAATAATAGTAACATTGCTTATTCTTAATATAACATTAGGAATAATATCAAAATTTGCACCGCAGGTAAATATTTTTATGGTAGGTATTAATATTCAAGTAATTATCGGATTTATATTGATTCTCTTATATATACCATTTTTTAGCACCTTTGCGAGCAATCTTTTTAATAATATTTTTGTAAGAATTGTTTCCTGGCTTAAGTTGATAGGATAAAAATAAGAAAGGGAAAAGTATTGATTTTTTCAGATTTGTTTAATATTTATCCTAAAAATTTTTCACAATTTACTTATTATTATCAGTTAAAGAAAGTTCCAAAACTTAATATCCAAAGATTTGCCGCTGAAGATGAAGGAAGAACAGAACTTCCAACAGAAACAAAAAAGAGAAGAGCAAGAGAAAAAGGACAGGTATTAAAATCACAGGAGATAGTTGCTCTTTCTTCCCTTATAGCCACCCTTTTTTCTGTTTTCATATTTTTCCCAACAATTTGGCAAAGGATAATTAATTTAGTATACTTTTTCTTTCAGGTAGATCTTCAGTTTAATTTAGAAAATCTAGATTATTTTCTTAAATATGCTTTAAATCAACTCTTACCAGTTTTTGCTATAATATTTATTCCTCCCATTGTCGCTTCAATAATTGCAAATATAGCGCAGGTTGGTTTTTTAGTGGTTCCATCACTAATAACTCCAAACCTTTCAAGAATTGCTCCTAATTTTTCAGCATATTTTAAAAGGATATTTAGTGTTGAAGGTCTTGTAAATCTTCTAAAAAGTCTTGCTTTGGTTATAGGACTGCTAATAATTGTTTTTTTAGCAATAAATTCATCACTTGGAAATCTTTTCGAATCAGTCTCTGATTCATACCAAAAAACGATTGAGTTAGGTATAAGTTTATTCAGAAATATATTTATTAGAATGATTATTATTTTAATTATCATTGCTGTTATTGATTATGTAATGCAGAGAAGAAGATATATAAATTCACTTAAAATGAGTAAGCAGGAACTTTTAGATGAAATTTATGAACAAGAAGGAAGACCAGAAATTCGACAGGCTTTAAATAAGAAAAGAAGAGAAATCGCACAAAGAAAAAGTCTTCAAAATGTTAAAACTGCAGATGTGGTTATAACAAACCCAACCCACTATGCTGTGGCACTGAAATATGAAATGGGAGTTGATCCAGCACCAAAAGTTGTGGCAAAAGGAGAAGATTTGCTTGCTCAACAGATAAAAAGAATTGCCTTTGAAAATGATATTATCACTATAGAAAACAAACCACTTGCTAGAGAGTTGTATAACAGAGTATCAGTTGGAGATTATGTTCCAGAAGATATGTTATATGTTGTAGCAAATGTTTATAAATATATTTATAGAGAATATTCAAAAAGAAAAAAACCAGGCTATAACTGGGGAGGTTAGATAGATGGCTGATACTGCAAGACCAAAAATAAATTTTTCTAAAATTTTAAGTTCACCAGATATACTTATAGCTATAGGTATAATGACTATACTATTGATGTTTATAATTCCTTTACCTACATTTTTCTTAGATTTTTTTATGTCATTATCATTAGGATTTTCTTTGTTTGTTCTCTTCCTAGTTGTTTTTTCGACAAATCCATTGGAAATATCAATCTTTCCTAGTCTTTTATTATTGATGACATTAATGAGACTTGGATTAAATATATCTTCAACAAGGCTTATCCTTTCGCAGGGACCAGCATTTAAAGGAAAACTTATTACAGCTTTCGGTTCTTTTGTTGTTGGAGGTAATTTTATTGTTGGCTTAATCATATTTATTATAATAATTGCGGTTCAATATATCGTTATAGCAAGAGGAACAACAAGGATGTCAGAAGTAGCTGCAAGATTTGCTCTCGATTCTTTGCCTGGAAAACAGATGATGATAGATTCTGATTTAGCTGCTGGTATTATCAATGAACAGGAAGCCCTAAGAAGAAGACAGGCATTACAAAGAGAAGCAGATTTTTATGGTTCAATGGATGGTGCTTCAAAGTTTGTATCAGGAGATGTAATAGTAGGTATTTTTATAACAATAGTAAATATTGTCGGAGGGGTGTTATTAGGAAGCTTAAAATTTGGATTGAGTTTTAATGAAGCAATGCAGACATTCTTGATATTTACTGTAGGTGACGGTTTAGTTTCTCAGATTCCTTCACTCTTAAATGGTGTTGCAGCTGGTATCATTGTTTCGCGCTCTGAAGCTGCTGATTCTCTTGGTTCTGAATTTAAAAGAGAAGCAACCAGGTCAGTTTTACCTCTTTGGGTATTGAGTGGTTCTTTGATATTTTTTGGATTTGTCCCTGGTTTTCCTTTTTATGTCTTTCTTCCGCTGGGAGGCTTATTTGGTTATTTAGCTTTTACTATGCAAAAAACACAAAAGATTGAAGAAACAAAAAAAGAAGAGAAAAAAGAAGAAGAAAAACCAATAATTATTGATAAACTTGTACCTATTGAACCAATTGCTCTTGAGATAGGTTATTCATTAATCCCACTTGTTGATAAAAGTCAGGGAGGAGACCTTTTCGATAGGATTGCAAATGTCAGAAGGCAGATTGCTTATGATTACGGAATGATAGTTCCTCCTATAGTAGTAAGAGACTCTTTGAAACTTGAAGCAAATGAGTATACTATTAAAATTCATGGGGTAAAGGTAGTTTCATGGAAACTTCTACCAGATAAATTTTTAGCTATAAATCCTGGATCTGTTTCAGAAAAAATAGAAGGTATTGTAACGAAAGAACCGACATATAATCTTGAAGCTGTATGGATAGATTTTAATAAAAAAGATATAGCTGAATCTTTGGGATATACAGTTATAAATTGTGCTACAGTTATTGCTACTCATTTGACTGAAACCATAATTGCTCATGTAGATAGTTTGCTTGGTAGAGAAGAAGTAAAAAAGATTATTGATTCTGTTAGAGAAGAATACAAAACACTTGTGAGCGAAGTAGAATCTCTTACAAATATAGGATTTTTACAAAAAGTCTTTCAAAACCTTCTTTCTGAGAAAATTTCAATTAGAAATATTGCTACTATTTTAGAAACTGTCGCTGATAGACTATCTCAAAACAAAAACTTAGATCCGGATCTAGTGACAGAATTTGTTAGACAGAGGTTAAAAAATCAAATTTGTAGAGGCTATACAGACGAAAAAGGAAGATTAAGAGTTTATACTTTTAATCCTAAACTAGAGAATTATCTTGCAAACGAATTTGAAAAATCCGAGAGACTTGGAATATACTCCTTCCCACCAAAATTTTTACCAAATTTCATAAATACAATATTAAAATATGAACAGGATTCTGTAGTTAAAAAACTAGATTATTTTATAATTTTAACAAGTCCAAGGATAAGAAGACAAATAAGGTCCATAACTTCAACAGTTTGCCCGAAAGCAGTAATACTTTCAACTTCAGAAATTTCCCCTTCAGTATCATTAGAATATGTAGGGCAAATAACAATATCTGAAGAACAGGAGGAGAAATAATGCACTATATAACATTAGAAGGGGAAAGTGTCAAAGAACTTAAAGAAAAGCTAATTAGAGAATATGGTGAAGATGCATATGTAATAAAAGTTGAGCAGAAGAAAAAGGGTCTTCTCAAGAAAACAAGGTATGTAATGATAGCGGGAATAAGAGATGAAGATTACCTTCAAAAACAGAAGAAAGAAATCTTAAAAGCCGCTAAGAATAAGAAAATAGTAAATCAGGAAAATAGAAAATTTTCAAGTAATGAAAATCAGTTAGCAACTCAAAATGATCCTGAAGATTATGTTTTCACTCAAGATTATGAACAGACTGGATATTCCTATAATCAAAACAATGAGGAAATTTCCAATAAACTTGAAAGTAGTCTTTTGGCTCAAAAGTTAGAAAAGATAGAAAAAAAGCTTGATGAAATGGCTTCATCGAATATAAAAGTGGAATCAGTACTCGATAAGTATATAGATTCACTTTCCGCTTTGGATTATTCAAAAGATTTTCAACAAGAGATTTTTGACTATTTATCAAGAAATTTATCTTACGAAGAATCAAATTCAATAGAAAAAATAAGAAAAAAAACCTTAGACTATATTGAGTCTAAAATTAAAATTGATGATAAAAGAATCTCAAAAGATGATATTGCTGTCCTAGTAGGACCCACAGGAGTGGGTAAAACAACAACAATTGTCAAACTTGCTACAAATGCTAAAGTGAATCAAAATTTTAAGATTAAACTATTGAGTGCAGACCAAGCAAAGATTGGTGGTTATGCACATCTTCAAATTGCAGCAGAAATACTTCAGGTTCCATTTTATCCAATAGTTAAAAAAGATGATTATATTTCTATGATTTCTGAAAAAGATGATGTTATTTTTGTTGATAGTCCAGGTACTTCTCAAAAAGATAGCAAAATGCTTGGTTCTATTAAAGAAATTCTTGATGTAAGGAAAAAAAATATCAAAACATTCCTGACAATATCTGCCACAACTAAATATGGTGATTTAATAGATATTTTTGAAAGATTTAAGTTCTTAAATTATAACCATTTAATAATAACCAAGATTGATGAAACATCTAGCTTCGGACAGGTTATTAGTGCAATAACAAAATATGATATCCCAATATCATATATTACTAATGGCCAAGAAATGACGAAAAACTTAATAGAACCTGATTCAAATTTTATATTAAAATTAGCCTTTAATTCTGAAGATTATTAATAAAGAATAAAAAACTTAGGAGTAGGCAATGATTAATCAGGAACAACAATTAAAACAGATTGTGGAGAATGTTAATAAAAAACAAAAGACAAAAATTATAACAGTTTCCTCTGGAAAAGGTGGTGTTGGTAAAACTAACTTTGCCGTTAATCTTGCGATAGGATATGCTAAATTAGGTAAAAAAGTAATAGTAATGGATGCAGATCTAGGACTTGCAAATGTAAATGTTATTCTTGGAGTTATTCCGAAATATAATTTATATCATGTGATTAAGAATAAAAAGCCTTTGAAAGAAATAGTTCTTGATACTCCTTATGGAATAAAAATCATTGCTGGAGCTTCGGGTTTTTCTCAGCTTGCTAACTTGACAGATGATCAAAGAGAGATTTTTATTAATTCTCTTTCTGAATTAGAGTACGCTGATATAATAATAATAGACACAGGAGCAGGGGTTTCTAATAATGTATTATCCTTCATTTTAGGAGCAGATGAAACAATTATAATAACAACACCAGAAACAACTGCCATAACAGATGCATATGGTATTATTAAATCTATATATGCTTTAGACAAAGATATTCCTATTAAATTAGTCATCAATAAATGTGAATCAATTTCAGAAGGTAAAAGAGTTGCTGATAGAATTATAAATATATCTTTTCAGTTCTTATCTATAAAAGTTGAGAATTTAGGATTTATTATGAGTGATGAAATTGTTGAAAAGGCAGTGAAGGTTCAAAAACCATTTTATATATTAAATCCTAAATCCAAAGCATCTATAGGTATCGATCATGTTCTTTCACAACTGGAGCATATAAATGTTGTTGAAGGTAAAGGTATAAATAATTTTTTAAAAAAATACCTAAAATATTCTTAAGAATGTAAAAAGTTCAAATTGACTAAGTTATGAAAATAAAATATAATGATTTTTGAAAGAGGAATATTATAAAAAGGAAAGATTTTTGGAAAATAAGTTGACAATTCCAATAATTTTGGGGATTTTTGGTTTTATAGTATCATTTTTTTTATCTTTAATTTCTGGCTCTTCTTTTTCTGGTATATTATTCAAATCTTTATTTTCTACTTTGTTATTAGGTGGTTTAGGGTATTTATTGGTTTACCTTTTAGATAAATATGGTAATGAATCTTCAACAACTCAAAATAGAGAAAATACTTTTAATCGAACAAATAATCCCCATAATGATATAAATAATTCACAAGAGAAAATGAGTTTCGTTGATGATAAAGAAGATAAATTCTCAGGAGGATTTAAAAGTAGAGTTTCTGATAAAATAGCAGAAGAAGATGAAAGACCTATTTCTTATGAAGATATTTTTTCAAAGCTTACTGATGAAGAAAAAATAAGTACTGAAGAAGAATCTGTTGAAAATTCTGAATTAAAAGATCAAGATATGATTAAAAGATCTGTTTTAGAGGAAATGAAACAAGAAAAAGAAAAAGAAACAATAGAAATAGATCTTTCAAACCAAACAGAAATAATAGCTGGAGATACAGATTTAAATCCCAACTCAATTTCTGCTGAAGATGCTGCTAAAATTTCTGCGACATCAAAGATGAGTTCTTTAGCAGGAGAAGTAAAAGGAATAGATGATAAATATATATATTTTACAAAAGGTTCTAAGATTGAAAATAAGCCAGAAAAGATTGCTAAAGTAATAAAAGAAATGCTAAAAAATGAATAAGTTATATTGAAGGAAATTATGGCTAAATCATCATTACAACAATTAATAGAAGAAACAGGGATTGATCCAAAACTTGCAAAGTCATTATTGATTTTTACTGGTGGTGATGTTGAAGGAGCAAAAAAAATTATCTCATCATTTGAAAAAAATATCGGATGTTTAGTTGTCAAATTTTCACTTAATAGTATTAAAGCCTATGGATTGATTATCTTACTTATTAATCTTCATCAAAATAAACTCGAAAAAATGTACATGACGGTTTCAGATAATCCTCAATTAATGTCAGTGGATTTATTAAAAGATACAAATGAGATAAAACAGCTTATAAGAGTAACAGAGATAACATCTGATTTTAATTATATTATTAAAGCTATAGAAGACAAACTGAACAATGTAAAGTACTTAGAAAAGTTATATCCTATTCTGAAATCAACTAATCAAGAACATCTATCTGAAGCTATAATTAACTTTTTTTCATCTTTACTTAATGAGATAACTACAGAAGTAAATATAATAATAAAACATAGATATACTCAGATAGATCCTTTTGAAATGGGGAAGATTATTGCAGAAGCAGCAGAAGAAGTATCTGAAGAATCACAAAATACTGAAAACAATCAGGAGAAAAAAGAAAGTTTTAGTAATAATCAATTGAGTTTTATTGAATTAGAATGCGAACCAATTTATTCTCCTATTAAAGGTATAGATGTAGGAATTTTGCAAGAAGGAGATTTTCTTAAGGTAAGAATTTCTGATGATAGAGAAATAGCTCAATACCTTTCGAAATTATTAATTAATATTGAAGAACAAAGTTCAGATATGATTAATGCGAAGATTATAAGCAAAGAGAATTTATATGAAAATCTTGTAAAATTTATAGTAGAATTTGGACCTGGTATATTGGGTAAAGTTATATGTGGTACTGATGTTAAAATTGAAGCTGATATTTCTGGGAAAAGATTAAATGAAGTAAAAGATTTCCAAACTCATGGTAAAAAATCTATAAAGAAAAGAAAAACAATGACTTCCAATGTTTTATTGATGGTAATAGGAGCGATAGTCGTATTTTTTATAATAATGATATTGGTATTAACAATGTAATTAAAAGTTAAAATCGGGAGGGGCAATGGATTCTTTTGACAAAATAGATGAAAAAGAATTATGGATAGAGTATAAGCAAACAAAAAATGAAAAAATTAGAGAGTATTTTGTAAAAAAATACGCTCCTTTGGTAAAACATATTGCTGGTAAAATAGGATATAAAATAAAAGGTTCCGTAGAATTTGACGATCTTATCGGTTATGGTTCTTTAGGGTTGTTAGATGCCATTGAAAAATATGACCCAACAAAAAATATTAAATTTAATACCTATGCAATGACAAGAATTCAAGGAGCTATCTATGATGAACTACGAAATATGGATTGGATTCCAAGAACAATAAGAACAAAGACAAAAAAAATCGAAGAGGCAATGGCTAAAATTGAACTTCAAAAAGGTTCTCCAGCCACTGACGCAGAAATTGCATCAGAATTAGGGATTTCCTTGGAAGAATTGCAGGATATGTATGTTGAGGTAAATCCAACAACAATAGTTAGCCTTTCAGAAATATATTACCAGAATATGAAAGATGGAGAAAATATTGAGGTAATTAGCACAATCGAAGCTCCATCTCATAAAAATCCAGATACTGTGATGGAAAAAGAAGAAGTGACAAAAATATTGGCAAAAGCAATTAAGGAATTGCCAGATAAAGAGAAAAAAGTTTTAATTCTATATTATTATGAAGAATTAACATTGAAGGAAATAGGCGAGGTACTAGAGATTACAGAATCAAGAGTATCACAACTTCATACAAAAGCTGTTATGAGATTAAGAGCTAAAATAGCAAGATTTTTAGGTGATATTTCTGGCTTTTAAGTTTTCTTTTACTTCCTTGTAAAGAAGGGATTTATATGGATAAATTAAAAAATGCCTTAAGAAATTTAAATTTTGGAACAGATTCAAAAAAAATTGAAGTAGAAGCTCCTAGTCTTGAAAAAGCAATTTCTGAGGCATGTAAACGTTTAAAAGCAACGCTTGATGAAATAGACTATGAAATAGTTCAGTATGGTACAAAAGGTTTTGGAGGCATTGGAAACAAAAATTATAAAATTTTAGCATATAAAAGACCAGTTTCAGAAATCATTGAAACTCTTTCAGAAGTTACAGAAGATTTTGAAAAAGAAGAAGAAGTATTACCACCACCAACTGACGGGTATTTTGCAATCATTAAAAGTAGAAATGGGCTTCTTTTTAAGGTGGTCCCTCCTCAAAAAAATGGAAGACCAGTTAAATTAAAAGATGTAGAATTAGCCTTAAAAAATAAGCAAATTGACAAATATAATGTTAATTTAGTAAGACAAGAGGTTATTAAACAAAGCGGGCAATATATTGTGATAGGTCATTATGAAGGAATAGAGGAAAACTCTGCAACTGTTCAGGTCAATATTGGTATTAACGAAATGACCGCAACCGCAACCTTGTTTCCTCCTAAAGCTGGTGGGTTTGAATTGACTCCGGAAGAAATACTATCAGAAATTCAAGCTCAGGGAGTATCTTATGGTATTTTAGAAGATGTTGTCACAAGAATGGCAGATGAAAAAATAGAATACAAGGAAATAGTAGTTGCAAGAGCTAAGCAGCCAGTACATGGAAAAGATGCTGAGATCAAAATGTATTTTGAACCAAATGCCGAAAAAACTATTTATAAATCAATTGCAGAAGATAAATTTGATTTTAAGAATATTGTAAAAAACATTCAAAATGTTTTGAAAGGTGATCTTATATGTGAAAAAATACCAGCCACACCTGGGGAAGATGGTTATACAGTCACTGGGAAATTACTACCAGCAAAAAAAGGTGTTGATAGGCAGATACTTGCAGGACCAAATACAGAATTATCACCAGATGGAAAATTCCTTAGGGCAACAGTAGATGGTCATGTCGTCAAAAAAGCTGGGAAAATTGGAGTTGAACCAGTAAAACATATCAATGGAGATGTTGGGATCAAAACTGGAAATATAACATTCGTAGGATCTGTGGTCGTACATGGTTCTGTTTTAGATGGTTTTTCTGTCAAGGCGAAAGGAAATATAGAAATTAGAGGGAATGTCGGAAAATGTGAAATAATTTCAGATAATGATATATATGTAGCTCAGGGAATAAATGGACATTATGAAGCCTTAATATCTGCAGAAGGAAGTGTGTTCTCCAAATTTATAGAAAATGCTAAAGTATTCGCTGGATCTTCAGTCATTGTTGATGATCATATATATCATTGTGAAGTAAATGCAAATGATGCAATAGTATGTTTTGGACATAGAGCTCAAATAGGTGGTGGAACAATAAGAGCAGCAAATGAAGTTAACACAAGAAATTTAGGGACTGTATCTTACTCAGAAACTATTGTAGAAGTAGGTATTCCTCCAAAGTTAAGAATAGAACTACAAGAGTTTATGATGCAGAAGAAAAAGACAGAAAATGCAATTGACGATTTGAAAAGAGATATTACTACTCTTACATCTCAAAGAAAACTAAAGAAGAATTGGAACAATGAAAAAGAAGAATTATTAAAAAATAAAGTCGAAGTTTTAGCCCAACAAGAGGAAATATTAAAGAACTCTCTTGAAGGTATTGAAGAGATAAATAAGAAGCTTGCTAGTATTAATTTAAATCCTAAAGTTGCTGTAAAAAACAAAATTTATGCAGGAGTAAAGATATTTTTTAAATATGGTGTTGAACCTTATGAGATTACCTATGAACAGAATTCTTGTACCATCCGTTTTGTAAATAATGAAATA
>JAAZOT010000005.1 GCA_012797605.1 Spirochaetales bacterium
AAAAGACATCTTGAAAATGGCTATGACTTTTTATATACACCACATATCGGTAAATCCTGGCTATGGGAGACTTCAGGGCATCTTTCTTTTTATAAAGAAAATATGTACAGTTCAATGAAAATAGATGAAGATGATTACTATATAAAACCTATGAACTGCCCTTTTCATATAATGGTTTATAAATCTAGCGAGCATTCATATAGAGATTTACCTTTGAGATGGGCAGAACTTGGAACTGTTTATCGATACGAGATGTCTGGAGTTCTTCATGGACTTTTAAGAGTTAGAGGCTTTACCCAGGATGATGCACATATAATATGCACCCAACAGCAGATGGAATCAGAAATAATAGAAGTCATTAGATTTTCTCTTTCAATTTTACGAGCCTTTGGTTTTAAAGATATCAAAGCATATCTATCTACTAAACCTGCTAAAAGCATTGGAACAGAAGAGCAATGGGAAAAAGCAACTGCTTCTCTTAAAAAAGCGATAGATAAAGAGAATCTTGAATTTGAAGTAGATGAAGGTGGAGGTGCTTTTTATGGACCAAAAATCGACCTTAAGATAAAGGATGCATTAAATCGACAGTGGCAACTTTCAACAATCCAGTTTGATTTTAATCTTCCAGAAAGATTTGATATGTATTATAAAGACTCAGATGGAGCAGAGAAAAGACCTTTTATGATACATAGAGCTCTTTTAGGTTCGCTTGAAAGATTCTTTGGGATCTTAATAGAGCATTATGCAGGGAAGTTCCCTACCTGGTTTTCTCCTATTAATGTTATGTTGATCCCTGTTGCAGATAGGCATATTGATTATGCAAATCAAATCGCCTTAAAATTGAAAGCCAAAGGATTTTTTGTAAAGATTAATAGTCAAAATGATACAGTTGGTAAAAAGATATTCAGGGCTCATGCAGAAAAGATCCCTTATGCTGTAGTCTTTGGCGATAAAGAAGTAC
Source organism: Spirochaetales bacterium (assembly GCA_012797605.1). GTDB lineage: Bacteria > Spirochaetota > JAAYUW01 > JAAYUW01 > JAAYUW01 > Exilispira. Next base: position 962 of record JAAZOT010000005.1, read on the forward strand.
AAAGCAATTCTGTTACAGTAAAAAATAGAGATACTCAAAAACAGACTAATTACCTTGTTGATCAATTTATCCAGCTGCTTTGCAATGAAAGGGATAGTTATAGTAATACGCTTAACCTTTAATTTTTGCTTTTAATTTTATTTTTATATTTTACAATTTTACTTTTTTCACTAAAAATCCTCTGGAGGCAACAATGAAAAATTTAGTCATTGTTGATGCCCATTCTTTTATCTATAAGTTCTATTTTTCTGTTGGTAAAAAGCCCTTGATAACTACAAAGAATGAAGATGTGACAATCTTGCATATGTTTATAACAAAACTTATTTCTATAGAAAAAAATTACAATCCAACTCATATGGTTATCTGTTTTGATGAAAAAGGACCAACTTTTAGAAATGAAATATATGAAAATTATAAGGCAAACAGAGATAAATCTCCAGAAGAGATTAATAGACAAACACCAATTTTGAAAAATTTACTTTCTGAACTTGGCTATAAAATTTTGTCTGAACCTGGATATGAAGCTGATGATTTTATTGCTGCTTCTAGCCTGGCTGCATTGAAGAAAGGTTTTGAAGTAAAGATATTTTCCCAGGATAAGGATTTACTTCAACTTGTGCAAGATAATGTTGTAGTTATTTCTATGAAAAAAGCTGGTGAAGGTGATATAATTTATGACGAGAAGCAAGTAGAACTAGATTGGGGGATAAAACCAAACCAGATGGTGGATTTATTATCTTTAATGGGAGATAGTTCCGATAATATTCCAGGTGTAAAAGGGATTGGAGAAAAAACAGCATTGCAGCTAATTCAGAAGTATGGAAACTGTGAACAACTATTAAAATATCTACATACGATAAGTTCAGAATCTATTAGAAATAAAATAAAAGATGGAATAGAATCATTAAAACTTTCAAGAATCATTGTGGATTTAAAAAATTCAACAAAAACGATAGAACTTTCAGAAAAACTTAATCCAGAAGAATGGGTCTTGCCAAAGGTAAAGAATCAGGCTGGACTTGAGCTTTTAAAAAATTATGAGTTAAAACAACTTTATGAAATTTTTAGTGGTCAGATTTTTGAAGGTCCATATGAGTATACTTCAATAGATAGCTCAAATTATTTTCTTGTTGATAATAAAGAAAAACTTGAAAATCTTTTCGATTATCTTAAAAATTACGAAATAATTTGCATAGATACCGAAACTACTGGTATTGACCAGGATAATCTTGATATTTTAGGAGTTTCTTTTTCTTGTGAAGAAAATATTGCCTACTATGTCGATGTTAGAGACGAGATCTTTCGAGAGGTCTTTTTCACAAAGCTTAAAAATCATCTTATCAATAAAAAAAAGTTTATAGGGCATAACTTAAAATATGATTATAAAGTCCTAAGAAAGTTTGGAGTCACATTAGAACCGATTTATTTTGATACTATAATCGCTGCTATGCTTTGTGGCATGGAGGGGGAAAAACTTTCGATGGATGATCTTGCAAAAAAATATTTGAGATATCTTACTATCCACTATGAAGATGTAGTAAAAGATAAGAAAAAGACATTAAATGACTATCCAATAGAAGATGTTAAAAACTATTCCTGCGAGGATGCAGATATTACCCTTCGCCTGTTTAATTTTTACAAACCAAAAATAGAAGAAAATAATTTTACTCGTCTTTTTTATGATATAGAAATGCCACTTCTTCCTATACTTGCTGAAATGGAACTTGATGGGATATTGGTAGATAAGAGATATTTTGAAGATTTAGATAAAGAGGTTTCAGATAGACTATACAAAATCAAAGGAGAGATTTTCGAACTTGCAGGAAAGAATTTTTTAATAAATTCACCAAAACAACTAGCTCAAGTTCTTTTCGAAGACTTGAAAATTCCACCTGTAAAAAAGACAAAGACAGGGCTTTCAACAGATGAACAGGTTCTCGATACTCTTGCAGATACGGGTTATCCTATTGCTCAAAAACTTGTTGAATATAGAAAGTTAGATAAACTTAGAGGTACTTATATACTTCCAACTTTAAGTTATATAAAAAAGGATGGAAGGATTCATACAAATTATAAACAAGCTTTTGTTTCTACTGGAAGACTTTCAAGTGTTGAACCAAACTTGCAAAATATCCCCGCTTTCACCGAAATGGGGATAAATATAAGAAGAGGTTTTATCGCTGCCCCTGGTTATCTACTTCTTTCATTTGATTATTCACAGATAGAATTAAGAGTTCTTGCATATTTTTCAGCTGATAAAAACCTGATAAAAGCTTTTTCAGATGGTATTGATATTCATTCAAGTACAGCATCTATCCTTTTTAAAAAAGATATCTCACAGATTACTCAAAATGAAAGGAAGATAGCTAAAACAATTAATTTTGGTGTAATATATGGCCTTTCTGCATTTGGTTTGAAACAGCAACTTGGTATATCTCAGGCTGAGGCTCAATCTTTTATTACAAATTATTTTGCAAATTTTTCTACCATAAAAGACTATATAAATAATTATATGAATCTATGCGAGCAAAGGGGATATGCTGATACTTATTTTGGAAGGAAAAGATATATACCACAGCTTAAATCAGCCAATAAAACGGATAAAGATGCAGCAAAAAGAGCAGCACTAAACACTCAAATTCAAGGAACTGCTGCTGAAATAATGAAAAAAGGGATGATAGATGTTGTTAAAGTTTTAAATTCAACATATAAAGAAGAGAAAAGAGAGAAGGTAAGACTCCTTTTACAGGTTCACGATGAGTTAATATTTGAAGTTAGGGAAGATTTAGTTGAGCCTGTTGCAAAAAAGATAAAAAAAACCTTAGAATCTGTTATGCAAGATGAGAAAAACTGGAATATCCCATTAGAAGTAAACTCATCCTTTGGTAAAAGTTGGGACTTATTGAAGTAGAAAAGAGAAAAATTATTATATAATAGAAAGCAGATGTTTTTATACAAAAAGAATAATAATGTAAAGAAAAAAAATGTCTTAATACAAAAAAAATAATAATATAGCGAAAAAAAAAGGTAATAAATACTTAATAAAAAAAGATAAAATAAAAAAAGATAAAATTAAATAAAGATAAAATAATAGAAGGCAAAATAAATAAAGATAAAATAATAAAAGGTAAAATAAGAAAAATGATAAAAGGTAAAATAAGAAAAGATAAAATAAAAAAAATTGGAGGTATTAATGAAAGTTTATATTTCTTTTGATTTTGAAGGGATTGGCGGGGTTGCCTTCTGGAAAGAAACAGAGCAAGATGCAAGATGGAATAATATTGCAACAAAACAGTTAAAGGCTTTTATAGACGGTATTTTTTCAAAAAACCCAGATGCTCAAATAATTGTTTCAGATTCTCATGCATATGGGGAGTCAATAATTTGGGAAAACCTTGAAAATGTAAAACTTATAAGAGGTTGGCCAAGAGTTTTTTATATGGTAGAAGGTTTAGACGAAACTTTTACTGATCTTGTCCTTTTTGGATATCATAGCCCAATAGGTGGTGAAGGGATGATGGATCACTCTTATTCATCAAGTTCTATTTATAGTATCAAAATGAATGGAGAGT
>JAAZOT010000024.1 GCA_012797605.1 Spirochaetales bacterium
AATATACAACTCATTAAAGGTATTTACTATTATTAAGAAAATAATATAAAATGAAAATATATATCCGATTCTTTTTTGAATCCTAAATTTTAAATTCTCATGGGAATATAAATTTGATTTTGTATTATTTTGTTCCATTTTATTTCCTTAAATTTAAAATGGAACAGAATTTGTAAAATTCAAGAAAATTTTGTTAAAATAAATAAAAAAAAATTAGATTTAAATAAAAAATTTATTCAAAAAAAATATTTTTTTAGCTAAAAGTATTATAAGATTTTTATCACTAAGACATCCAAAATCCTGGATTATTACCTTTTAAGTTACTCATATCAAGATGCTTTGATAAAGTCTTATATTTTTCTAATTCAGCAAATATTGAATTAAAGAGCTTCTCATACTTAATCTTATTTTTCTCTTCAAATAGAGGATTAAACTTGCTTTCCTTTTTATCTTTATCAATATCGTGAAGATGATCCTTATAAGATATTGCAATAAGAGCTTTTTCACAGATCTTTAAGGCTTTTTTATCCTTTGCAAAAGGCTTAATATTTTGTAGTACCATAGTAGCTCTTGTCTCTAAAGAGATATCTTTTGTTGGATTAAAAATCTGTGGGAAATTTGCAGCAGTCAAAAGGATGGAAAGATTTGCATAGGCAAACATTTCAGCATATTCTGCTTGGGCAAGAAATGGAGCTAAAACTACTACTTTTAATGCATCACTTTTTTTAAGTTTTTCAAACCTATCGCTGCTTAAATTTCTTTCCTTTGCAAGTTCGGAAAGGACTTTAACAAAAAAGGGTCCAAAGTTTTCAACTATTTCGGAATACTTATTCATAAAAAACTCTCCTTCTTGAAAAAAATGCAAATTTTATTTTACATTATTATAATATTTATTAGCTCATATTTTATTATTGTCAAGTTTTTAATTGAAAAGTTTTAAAAAAATTATAAGTTTTTAAAAAATGAGAAAAATTATATATATAAAGACTTGCCTTTTCCTTTTTATATTATTTTTTATTTTATCAATTTTTTTCTATTCATTTTCAAGCTGCACTACAAATACAAAAAACAATAATATTGATAATATTTCAAATTTAACTTCTGAAAAAAAAGTCAATAGCAGCAACTTCATCTATCTTATTCAAGATGAAAATATGACGCCAATTTATTATCCAGTAAATGATTACCTTATAAAATCTTTTGATAGAAATATCATAAAAAAAGATATAAAGTTTGATTTTGAAAAAAGTAAGCCATCTTTTTTGCAAGATGTTGATATTTCGTTTTTTGATAGATGCGATTCTTTTTTAGATTTTAAGCTTTATACTGAAACTATCCAGTACTTTTCATATCTTATAGAAGGGAAGGATTTCAATATAATATTAAATTACCTTAAAAAATATATCGATGAACAACCACCAAAACCTTACGAGATTGAAGTTGGAGATATTATAAATGTCTATCAAAATGGGATAGAATACCGCTATCCATTGGAAAAAGGTGCCACTATCATTGAATTTGTAGATAAAAGTTACCAGATAAAATTTAGCGATGGCAGAATCTTCTATCTTCTTTCAAATGGAATCTATTTTGAAACATATGAAGATGGAAGTGAAATTTACTATGTAAATCCAGCAATCAACTATTTTAGAAGATGGTTTGGCTCTATATTATTTGTAAAAACCGAGAAATTTATCGAGATTCAGGTTGGTACATCCAATATTTCTTTATATTACTCAAAACCTAGGATAATAAAATATTGCTATCCTAAAAATTACGAACTCTACCTTTACTTAAATGATTCTCTAGATTTTCCACAACTATCCAATATGGATATTTCAAAAATTGATAAGTTATTATTCAAGGTTTTAGAAGACTATTTTATAACTTTAGATAACATAACAAAATCTATTTATTTTAATATTAAAGATTATCTTGTTTCAATTCAAAGTAATCTTATAAAAACCATTTATATGATTAGCAATAATTCCGAAAATACTTTTTTTAATAAAAAGATAATTAGTGTATTCTTGCCAGAAGGGATAAAACTTACTGATTTTGATTCACAATATTCAAAAAGTGAAGTTAATTTTACCTATAACTATAAAAAGACTTTAATCAATCAATTTTGCTTTTACTATTCTGATGAAATTTCCTCTTTTTTATCTAGAATAAAAAAAGAAAAATTAGATGAGATTTTGTCCATTATTTCTAAGGAATTAAACTGGCAAATAAGCCAACCAATAAATGTTATCTTACCCAAAGACATATATGAATACCAATCTCTTTTATCTGGCGAAATTCAAAGAGAATTTTCCAACTTGCCTGATGGTTTTACAAGGGATGATATAATAATAAGTTGGCCAGTTAATCTACCAAGATATTATGAAGATAAAGATATGAATTACTTCTATGAAAAAGAATTTTACTCAATCTTACTTTTTCAACTAGTAAGGAAAATATCTTTACAACAGGTTGCTTTTTTTTCACGACTTCCATACTTTATACAGGTAGGTTTACCTATATATATAACATCCTTATATGATGAGCAACTTAAAAATTCTTATGAAAATCTATTTCATATTTTATATAAAAATAATTTTTCTTTTGATAAGTCTCTTCTTATTATTACAAATAGTGAAAGCACTCAGGTTGTTACAAATAGATATTTAGCGGCTTTTTCTTATAGATTAATAAAGTATATCTTTTCAATCTATGAACATAATAAGATTACAGATTTTATAAGGACATTTAAGATAGATATAAATAAAAAAAATTTTCTATTAAATCAATCAAATCAAGATTTTCTCGATTTTTCAAATAAGAATATAAATAAGATCTTTGGAGTATCTTTAGATAAGCTTATCGAAGCTGCCTGCCTTAAAACAAGCAGCTTCTAATAAGTTTATAATAGAAATAAGAAAGAGTCTATTAAACTTTTTCACCTTTTTCTTTTAATGTTGCTAAAACCTTTTTCTCGTCATAATAGGTAAAAAGAATAAGAGATGCAACTGCAAAGACAAACGCTATTACTGCTGTTAATCTTATTCCTATTGGGTTCGCAGCAGTTTTTCCTAAAAGAAGTACAGATGGGAATATTATACCGGCAAGTGATTGTCCAAGTTTAGACATAAATGTCCTTGCTCCAAAAAAGATACCAGCCTTATAGATACCAGTCTCATATCCATGAGCATCTGCAATGTCTGCAATTATTGCATTTGGTAAGATTCCGAAGATAGCTAAAGGAAGAGAAAGTAATATTACGACAAGCCATCCTTGAGCAAGTTTGCTGAAAGGAAGAAGACCTAAGACAAATGCATAAATATAAACTATCATGAAAATTATAAACCCAATTATAATGAGCCTTTTTTTACCTATTTTCTTTGCTATCAAATTTATTGGAACATAAAATACAAAAGATAAACCAAACATAACGATTTGCATGAATGAAACTAGAGATTTATCGAGACCTAAAAGTGTTGTAATATAATAAACAAGTCCAGTTGAAGCTATTGTCAATGCAACCCAATAACCTAAATCTGAAAGGGTAAATAAAAGAAAGTTTTTATTTTTGAATGCAGTTACGACAGACTTAAATATTCCTTCCTCTGAAACATGATGTTCTGCATATTTTTTTTCATCTATAAAAATTATAGGTAAAAGCATGAAGATAAAGCCTATTACTGCAAATCCACAAATGGTATATTGAAATGCAGCGGTTGGAGAAAGCCCTGTTTTTTCTAAAATACCAGAGATGGAGTAAACCTGAGAACCTATGGCAAAACCTATTGCCCAGGTTATAGATATATATGTAGAAAGATTTAATCTTTCATCTGGATTATGCCCTATCTCAGACATAAGAGCAAAAAATGGCGTTACATACATCGTCATAAACCAATAAAATAAAAGTACGGTAAAAAATAACCAAATAGCATTTACAATACTTACATAACTTGTTATAGGAATGAATACAAGGATTGAAAGAAGAGAGAAAGGTAAAACAGAAATGGCTAAAAATAACCTTCTTTTTCCAAAATTTGATTTATTTCTATCTGAAAGACCAGCAACAAGAGGATCAGTTATAGCATCAAACAACCTTCCACTTGCAAGAACAAGCCCTATTATTGTTAATATACCGAAAATATAACCTTGATAAACAAAAGGAGGGAAAATAGATTTAGAGGAAGATTCAGGTGGGAGATAAAAGTAGGTTAAAAGATTTCCAACTGAATATGAAGTTAATGACCAACCAAGTTGACCTAATGCATACATCCACTTCTTCCACAAAGGAAGAGTCATAACGGAATTGCCATTTGAATTCATAATAACTCCCTAATTTTTTTTAAAATGTACATTTGACTATTTATCTGACCATTTATAAAATGTTATTTAATTTTGTCAACAATATATAATTTGTTTTTAATATTTTTAACTTTTATGCAAAAAATATGAAGTAAAATTTAAAAATAGACAATTATAAATAAATCTAGGTAAAGGATAAATTAATAAATAAAGAAAAAATAGCAATAAATAAAAAGAGATAAAGAAATAAAAACAATTAAATTTAGATAAAGAGAAGGCAAATTTTTAATAAAAAAAAAGAGCTGCCAAAAAAGGCAGCCCCAAAAGAGGTGGCGGGAATAATTATCTGAGTAACTGTAAAATCTGCTGTGGTTGAGTATTTGCCTGAGCAAGCATCGCAGTTGCAGCCTGTGTTAGGATGTTGTTTTTTACAAAATTTGACATTTCAAATGCCATATCAGTATCTCTGATTCTGCTTTCTGCTGCCTGCAAGTTTTCAGCACCATTTAATAAACCTTTACCAAGATATTCAAGTCTTTCCTGATATGCGCCAAGATCTGCTCTTTGTTTTGCAACTTTAATTAATGCACTATCGATGAGACCAAGAGCGATATTTGCCTTATCTGGAGTTGATACAGAAATAAAGGTTGCAGTTTCGGCTCTACCAATAGGATTTTTCAAGCCAAGTCCTTGTGTGGACATTGTGCCAATGTATACCCTGATTCTCTGATCGAGATTTGCTCCAATATGAAACCACATCGAAGCTGCGGATTCAGATGCAATTGTTGGTTTAGCGAATTTTCCGGTAAGAAGGTTCATTCCGTTAAATTGAGCATGAGAAGCTATTCTGTCAATTTCGGCTATAAGTTGTGAAACTTCAACCTGAATGTTCAATCTGTCGTCATCACTATATACACCGTTAGCTGCTTGAACAGCAAGTTCTCTTAATCTTTGAAGAACATCTGTGGTTTCATTTAAGTAACCTTCTGCTGTTTGGATTAAAGAGATACCATCTTCCGCATTTTTTTGTGCTCTTAGAAGTCCTCTTATCTGCCCTCTCATCTTTTCAGATACTGCAAGACCAGCAGGGTCATCGGAAGCACTATTGATTCTCATCCCTGAAGATAGCTTTTCGATGCTTCTGCGCAAATCTAGTGAATTTGAGTGAATCTGTCTCGATGCAAATAATGATGAGATGTTGTGATTAATAATCATATTATTCCTCCTTGATTATTTACAAAATAAACAACATCCTTGTTATTCTAACTTTCGGATACTGATAAAAAAGTTTAGTATAAATTATTTTTTTTATATAATTTTTTTGATTTTCTAAATTTAAAGACTATATTTTTTATGAAGTAAATTTATATAGATAAAAAAAATTTAAGGAGATTCTCTATGGAATTATATATCATAAGACATGGTGAATGTACTGAAAATACAAACCTACTTTCTTTACTTGGAATAGAAGAGATAAAAAATCTTGCCAATATATTGAAGCAGGAAGGTCCTTTTGATATTATCTACTCTTCTTCATATAGGCAAGCTATAGATTCAGCAAAACTTATAGAAAGAAGTACAAAAACCGGTCTTATTATAGATAAAAGACTTGATGAAAGGTATATTGCAGAAGAATTTTTGAATGATAAGGAAGTCTACTTAAATGTTAACTATGCAATTAAAGGCAAAATAGAAAGTATCTCTTCACATTTTGAAAGAGTCTCTTTCTTTCTAGATGAATTAAAACAGAAATATTCTGGTGAAAAGATAATAATAGTTGCCCACATGGGTACTACACAGATGATCTTATATAATGTTCTTGGAATACCAGTAGAGAAAATAAGTACTATCCAGTTTTCAATCCCTATGGGTGGACTTATAAAACTTAAAGATAGTACTGTTCTTTCACCAGATGGCTGGACTCTATTTTTATAATCTATCTTCTTACTGGAATTAAACTACCAAATAATAATAGATTATTGGAAGAATAAATTATAATTAGGATTATAATTACTATTAAGATGTAAATAATAATCTTTTCCTTTGAAACATCTATAATAATTGGAGCTCCTAGATATAACAGATATAAAGAATATAATGCTCCAATAATAGATATAAGAGAAATTGGTGGAATAATATAAAAGGCAGATAAAATCCAATATGGTGTTAAAGAATAGCAGATAAGCTTAAAATGCTCTTGAAAATCCTTTTTATAATTTAAAGTGGTTGAAAGTTGTCCCATTATAAAAGAGGCAAGAAATAAACCTCCAACTGAAATTACATAGGATATTGCAAGACTAAATATTCCTCCAAAAAATGAAATTTTAAAACCAAAAGCTCTGCCAAGTATTACAAAACCTATAAATTGACAGATAGGTCTTATTGCTGCAAGAATAAATACATAAGAGAAAAGAAACTTTTTAATATCCATTTGTTCTTCTTTAATAATGTTCCAGCTATTTACCGGATCAAAAAGAAGGTTCTTTACTTTTTCAAATAAATCTTTCATCTTTTCTCCCTTTAATTTAATCTTTTTTATCTTTTCAAATCATCTCAAAAAATAATCTCGAAGGAAATATATTAAGCAAATCCAAACTCGTTAAGTATAAAATCGATTACATCTTGATGATTTTTCTTGAATTCATAAGAAAATGGGATAATAATATCATCATCATTGAAGATAACTTTTATATATTTTCTATTTAGTATTAAATCCAAAATTAAGGAATGGTTATTGAAAAGATTAATAAAACTTTCTTTTAAGTATCTTTCAAATTCACTTTTTTCTTTTTTCTTAGAAATATATTCGATGATATAACCGATATTTTCATTTGTAATATTTCCATATTGAATAAAAGTATATATCGCTTCTTTGTAACTGAAGGAATAAAGCTTTACAACATCTTTAATCAAAATAGGATTATTTAACTTCAATTTTATAGGTATGATTCCGGCATCTACTTGAATTTTACATTCAATATTTGCTTTTAAGTCTTCTTCCAAATTTTTTCTATCATCGTAAGGAAGAGCTATAAGCCTAATGTTATCTATAGTCTTATAGTTTTCATCCCTGTATTCTATAGAAAAAATAAACTTATAGTCAACACTGTCTAACTTAACGAATAAGACTTTTTTATTATCAATCCCACCTTGGGCAATTTTATTATTACTTAAAAGCTGCATATTGCTTATCAGCTTATCCTTATATCTGTTTATAAAAACAAGGTACTCTTCCCTTTTTGACTTTTGCAAAGATTTATCTTTTTTCCTTTCAACCTTTTTTTTAACCTCTTCGGCTAGATTTTCGTTGTAATACTGATTCAAAGCTGAAAGTATAACTTTACTATGACTTATAACAAAATACAGTTCCATCTCCTCTACTTCGTTTAACTTTCCAGAAAGATATTTTTTAAATAGAACCGATAATTTTGGATACTTTAAGATTATATCATTTATATTATCCTCAGAGTATTGATCTAGCTCCGAGCTAGCATTAAACTCTGCTAATAAATCAAATATTTTATCCTTAATTTCCATAAGATATTCCTATAATATTTTCTAAAATAATAATCTTTTTTTACAGATTATTTAACTTTTATTATCTTTATCCTCTTCATTTAAAAAACAATTTTTAAACCATTGGTAAACTTTTTTAATAACCTCATCTTCTATACTATTAAGATTATTATCATTTAAATATCTTACAAATTCTTTTCTAATCCTAGAAAAAACAGTATTGATATTTGTAATGTTAACTTTAAGTTTTTCTTCAATTAAATTCGATGTAAATCCTTTTATCTTCATCAAGAAGATCTTTTTATGGGTTTTATTTTTTATTGAACTTAAAAAATCTTGCAGTAGGGTTAAAAATTCTTCAGAAACAAGGTAATCTGTATGATCTCCCTTAAAAATGAATTTCTGTTCTACCCTATCTATTTTATTTTCATCCTCAGTATTGTTTTCATGTATCTGTTCAAATTTTTTATTTTCTTTAATTTTTGAATAAATGGAATTTCTAGCAGAAGAAAAAAGATAGCTGTATATCTTGTCGATATCCACAATCTTCTTTATAATTTCAAAATCATTACTAAAAATCTTTAACAAAAGATCTTGAACAATATCTTCAACATCCAATTCATTTAAAGGAATATTATTTTTTTTGATAAAGGTTCTGCAAGATTCAGATAGAAAGTTTTTAACCTCATTTAAGAAAAGATCCAAGTTGCTAAAGTTGCCTAATTTTATCTGTTTTACTAAATCTTTTAACATATTGACTTAATTTTATATTGCTTTTTTAATTTTTCAACATAATCTATAAGTAGAATTGATATTTTTTAAATTTAATATTGTATAGAATCTGCGATGAATACAAACCTTTTTAACCTTAAAAAATCTTTTTTAAAGATGCTTTCCACATATTTGGAAAATAAGAGTGAACTTATAAAATACAATACTCTAATCCATATGCCTTCCGTTAGACTTTCCGCGACATTTTCTTTATATTTTCTAACTCGTCCTAGATTTTTTTACCTTATTTTATCTGAAGAAGTCCAAAAAACATTTGAACAAAACTATAATGATTTTTTAAATTTTTATAATAATGAAATTTTCCCAGAATTTACAGAGGATATAAAAAAAGAGCTTAAAGATTTTCCCGCAAAAATGGAAGATATTAAGATTATTCGTTTGACAGAAAATCAATTTTCAGATATTCAGAATTTTAAAGATCATATAAATCACCAAATTTTAAGCTTATTAAAAAGACTTAATCCAGAGAACATCCTTATTGATATTACCGGAGGAACAAAGCTTCACTCACTAACACTTGCAAACCTTGCCAGCTCACACAATTTGTCTTACTGTTATCTCATGGTCAATGAAAACAAGAGCACCGATGGAATATCTGCTTTAGCTGGGACTGAAAGGTTATATATTCAGAGCCCAGAATACAAAAAAATCTCATATTTATCTATCCATGCCTTTCCCATTTTATCTATATTAAATGATCAAATTTCCTGTTTTTATGCTGGGAAGACTATTTTTAGCAGATTAAAAATAGATAAAAACAGCTTTGAAAAAATCAAATCCCTATTTAATAAATATAGTCAAAATTACTCAATCTACCTAAATCATGACCTAATAGCAATGCTTGAACAAGATTTCGTAGAAATAAAAAACAATATAAGATCTTTTTTTGAGCCAGATTTTTTAAGACAATTAGAAATTTATATGAATGAAAGTAAAATCTTTGCCATTTCATTGAGTAATAAATTATGGAACTTCCCTTTCGAGTTTATCTTCAATGATTTTAATGATTTTATTTTACTTAGGGCGGTTCCAGAAATAAATGAATCTGCCAAAATGAATGAAACTTCCAAAGAAAATGAAAAAAGTACCTTAGAAGAAATGAATCAAATACAAGATGAAAAAAGTAAAAATAAGAAAGAAAATGAAAAGATAAAAGAAAATAAGGAAAATAAGGGAAATAAAAATGAAAAATTATATGAAAGATCAAAAGAAAATGAAAGAAAAGAAGAGGTAGAGACAAATAAAGATAAAATAAAGATACTTGTAGCTTCTTTTTCTAAAGAAGAATATATGAAGAATCAGTATGAAGAATTGCTTAGCAGTATTTCCTCAAACAATAGTATCTATGCAAATGGGTTATTTCTTCCTACTAAAGAAGAGTTTTTATATTCACTTCAAAACTGTGATATAGCACATATTATATGCCATGGAGTCGTGAGAAATGGCATTCATGGACTTATCATGGAAAAATCTACCATGGAAAATTCTATTGCCTACGAAGGAAAAGATTATATAATAAAAGATTATATAATAATAGAGCGTAAAGATTTTGAAAATATTAAAGCCCCAAAATTTTTATTTATTTCTGCTTGTTCTTCTCTAACAATAGATATAGAATGGGATAAAACAATCTATTACGAACTTATAAAAAATGGATGTAAAACTATTGTAGGCACCCACTGGGCTGTCCCTCAAAGGCAAGCTGCACTTGTTTCTAAATATTTTTACAAATGCTTTTTTAGTGGACAGCCAGTTGGGATGGCTCTTCATTCCGCTCTTCAGGAAATCAACGACCAATTTTTATCTAGAAACTATTATTTTATCGGAAACCATACAGCAAGAATCAGTTAAATAGTATTTAAATAACATTTTTGAATTACAATTTGACTCTTAATATTTACTTAATAAAAATAAAGTGCCTAAAAAACTAAGAAATAATCAATTTTGTGTGTTGAAAAGATAACACTTAATAGAAATAAAATAATTCATAATTTATTTGAAAAATACTCAATACTTAAAATAAGAAACCTATTTCCAGCACAATTCCAGCTGCTGAAACATCTGAAGTACCTACCGAAACACTTCCTATGCTTAATCCCGGATCTATAAAAAATGAGTTAAACAAAAATCTATATCCCCCAAAAATCTTAAATAAATTTGCCGAAGCTTTGTAATCATCACCCGAAATAGAACCAAATCCCAGGTCTAAACCAAGGAAAAATCCACTGAATTGATCAAAGAAATATTGAATTCCAAAGATAAATAAAAAAGCCGAGCCATAACTAGTAGTTACTATAGCGATAGAACCTCTTAAATCAAGATTTTCAGATAGATAATACTGATATCCAAAGTTTATTAATCCATTTATAATAGCACCAACATTAAAATAGATGGCTGAACTTTGAGCATAACAATTTTGATAGTATGCAATAAAAAGCATTAAAACTAAAAATAGAAGGATAAATTTTCTTTTCATACATTTCTCCTATATTTTTTTGGACTCCTTTATTTTTTAGACTCCTGATATATAAGACTAAAATTAGTTAAATTTCTTACAGAAATATTTGACTTAGGTATTACTTTGTATTACTTTTTATTAGGAAGATATATAGAATAAATATTTATTATTGAACTTATTATTGAATTCCTTATGAGTTTATTTTTGTATTTATTTCTAAGTTTGAGACAATAGGCAGAATCTTTATAAAAGATCTTGGAGTAAAAAAATGAAGGATGTGGTAGTTACCGTTAAGGTTGATCAAGACCTTTATGAAAAACTAAAAGATTTACCAGACAGGTCAAAGTTTATAAGAAATGCAATAGAATCTGCACTTGAAGATAGATGTCCTTTATGCAATGGAACTGGTATTATGAATAAATCTCAAAAGAAACATTGGGATGAATTTATAAAGACACATTCTGTCGAAAGATGCACTGAATGTGGAAGCCTATATATCAAATGCTTTAATAAAAAAGAATAAAGAGAAAGTTATAAAAGTTATATTTTTAAAAGTAAAGAATAAGGAGATACTATGTTTTCAAAAATAAAAGTTGGTAATTTGCTCATTATATTTATTATTTTGTTTGCTGCTTTATTTGCTTTCTTTTTAACTTTATCTTCCTGCGGTACAAGTAAGAATCAAATTAGTTCTTTTTCAATATATACCTCCTTAGAGCCTATTAAATTCCTAATAGACAACATTTCTGGCGGTGAAATCCCAGTTGGAACTCTAATAAAACCAGGCTCAGATCCTCATACATTTGAAATATCAGCAAAGCAGTTAAGCGATTTAATAAAATCAAAGGCATACTTTTCAATAGACCTTCCTTTTGAAAAAACACTTATAGATAAAATAAAAAGACAGAATAAAAATTTTAAGGTTTATCAGTTGTTTAAAGAAGAAGAAGGAGACGAGGATGTTCATATATGGCTTTCGATTAGCAAAATAAAGCAAGTTAGCGAAAATATACTGTCCAGCATTATCGAGCTATACCCAGAAAAGAAAGATATTTATAAAGAAAATTACAATAACCTTTTAAATAAACTAGATAATCTTAATGATATAGTAAGATTTAATATCGAAAGTTCTAACATAAAATCCTTTTTGGTTTTTCATCCTGCATTGACTTACTTTGCCAATGACTATGGACTAAACCAGATTTCTATAGAAAATGAAGGGAAGGTTCCATCTGGCAGTTATCTGCTTGAAATAAGCAAGAAAATAAAAAAAGATAATATCAGATTTATTTTTGTTCAAGAAGAATTCCCAATCGAACAGATTTCACAATTTGTTAAAGATAACAACCTTGAAGTAGTTAAAATCGAAATATTAAACTACAACTTATTTGATACTCTACTTAAAATTTCTGAAATATTTACAAAATATAAAAAATAGCATGGCTCATAAAAGTACCATTGACTATAAAAAAATAGTTGGGATAATAAAAGTAATAGGGATTATAAAAAGTAGCGAAGTTGAGAAAATAAAAACAACCAAGAGTGAATAATAAAGTGAATAATAAAATGAAAAAGATTCAAAATAGTGATATTGTTATTAAAGCCGAAAGTATCTATTTCAAATATGATTTTGCAGATAAACCAACTCTTGAAGATGTTAGTTTTTCAATATTTGATAAAGAATTTGTGAGTATCATTGGACCAAATGGAGGTGGTAAATCCACCTTGATAAAACTATTAATAGGCCTATTAAAACAAGATTCAGGTAAAATAGAAGTTTTTGGAAAAAATCCAGAAAATGTTAGAAATAAGATTGGCTATGTACCGCAGTATTTCTCCTTTGATAGCCTTTATCCAATAACAGCAATCGATGTTGTAATGATGGGAAGGCTTAACTCAAATTTTTTTAGCAAATTTACAAAGAAAGATTACGAAATGGCTAAGAATACATTGGATTTCGTTGGGATGGGCGGTTATGAAAAAAAACTGCTATCCAAACTTTCGGGAGGACAGAGACAGCGTGTTCTTATCGCTAGGGCACTTGCTGTTGACTGTAAGATTTTAATACTTGATGAGCCAACGGCCTACCTTGACAAAGAAGCCCAAAGTTTTTTATACAAACTCTTACAGAAGATAAATAAAGAAAAAACGATAGTATTAGTCTCTCATGATGTTGGTTTTGTTCCTTCCATATCGACAAAAGTGATATGCCTCAATAGAACGGCTTTTGAATACTCTAAATTGGATGAAGAAAAAAATAATGAAGGGAAAAATGAGGAAATCAATTTTTACAATTGTAAGGTGGATAAGATTACTTAGTGAAAGAAGATCAATTTCAAAGCTAATAATTGATTCTATAAAATAAATAGAACATAAGATTACTTAGCAAAGAAAATTAATCAAAGACTAAAATTATTGGTTTATTGAATTACTTATTTATAAAATTATTAAGTAATAAAACTATTAGTTAATAAAATTAAAAAAGGGAAGATATGCTTAGTTTTATTGTTTATATTTTCTCATATTCATTTTTACTATACGCATTTTTAGCATTAATTGGTATATCAATATTATCAGCCACGGTTGGAACCTATGTTACAATAAACAGGTTTTCATACATTGCTGGAGCACTTTCCCACTCAATTTTATTTGGCTTGGGCTTATTTAATTATTTGAAGTCTATTTTTATAAGTAATAAATTTTTAGCAGAATCTTTATTTACTCCATTAAATGGTGCATTTTTAAGTGGAATTTTATTTTCTCTTATAATAGCTTATCTATACAATAATAAAAACGAAAGACTCGATACTATATTAAGTGCAATCTGGTCTATAGGTATGTCAGCTGGTATTTTATTTATTTTTTTAACACCAGGCTATAACCAAGAGTTAACAAGGTACCTTTTTGGTAATATTTTACTTGTGTCCTTAAAAGAAATAATAATTCTCTTTATTTTTACGATTTTTATTCTCTTAATCTTTTCATTTTTTTACAAGAAGATACTTTCAATAGGATTTGACAACGAATTTGCCCTTCTTATGGGGCAAAACGTCAAACTTTTCAATACTATATTTATATTAATAATATCTTTTGCCATAGTTTTATTGACTCAAGTGGTAGGAATTGTCCTTTTAATAGCTCTTTTGACTCTTCCTTCTTCAACAATCTTAAAGTTTAATCTTTCACTCAAAAAAACCATGATTTTAAGCGGGATTCTAACCTTTATAGTTGGCTTTTTGGGACTTTATTTGAGTTTTACATTCAATCTTCCAGTAAGTCCAATAACCATATTGATACTTGGTGCAATATATATCATTATATTTATATTGAAAAGTGGATTAAAAAGCTGATTGATAAATAGATTTAATATCTTGTTCAAAAAGAACCTTAAATGATCCTATAGATTTTCTTCTTTTAACTATTGAATCAGTCCAGATATTAACATAATTTTGTTCTATTTTTAACTCCGTAAAGGATGAAGGAAGCCCAATATCTTTGAAAAACTTTGAAGTTGATTCTATCGCCATCATAGCAGCATTAAAAGGATCTTTTTCAGAAATATCCCAAACATTTTTGGCATAATCAAGGTATTTTCCAGCCCTTTCATCACTATAGCAGTGTTTCATCCAAGATGGGAAAAGTATTGCAAGTCCGACTCCATGCGTAATATCATGGGTTGCAGATACTTCATGTTCCATTGCATGTGTTGCCCAATCCGATATCTTACCTGATGAAAGAAGACCATTTAATGCAAGTGTTGAAGCATACATAAGTTCACTTCTTGCCTCATAATTTTCTGGCTCTTCCAATGCTATAGGGGTATATTTAATGACTGTTTTCATAATGCTTTCAGAGATTCTATCGATCATATAGGCTTTAGAGTTAGAAAAGTATTGCTCAAAAATATGGGCTAAAATATCTGCTGAACCTGCTGCAGTTTGTATAGGTGGTAAAGTATATGTGAATTGTGGATCAAGTATTGCAAATCTTGGTCGCAATATATCATTGTGTATGGCTAGTTTTTCCCTTGTTTCTCTGTTTGAAATTACAGAGTTACCATTAGTCTCTGAACCAGTCGCCGGCAGAGTCAAGACAACTCCTATTGGCAATGCCTTTTGCACTTTCCTTTCATCGTAAAAAAGTTCCCATGGATCCTTTTCATAGTAAAAACCTGTAGCTATCGCCTTTGCAGTATCAATAACCGAACCTCCTCCAACTGCAAGGATGAACTGCAAATCATTTTCTTTTATAAGTTTTATCCCTTCCCTTACCTTTTCTATGTCTGGATTTGGTACAACTCCCCAAAGCTCAACCCATTTTACTTTCATAGAATCAAGCTGTTGAGTAACTTTTTCATAAACCCCATTTTTCTTAATGCTTCCGCTTCCAGCAACCAAAAGGATCTTTTTGTACTGATTAAGTCCCTTAGTTATTTTTTTTATAGAATCTTTGCCAAAATATATATCTGTCGGCATAGTTAAATGAAAATTTTCCATAAGACCTCTAATGTTTTTTTTAAAAATATAAGAAAAATTTAATAAAAATACAAAAATTTCTATGAAATAAAGTAATTGCTTTTAAGAAAAAAGTAAAGAAAACACAAAATATTCTATAGAAAAGTCATTACTAAATTATAATAAAATTATATGAAAAAACTAAGTTAGATTTCATCTAAAAGTATCGATTTTACCCTGTCAAGAGCATCTTTTCTATATCTAAAGTAAAGCTCCTTGCCTTCTTTTTTAACTTCGACAATATTCCTTTCAAAACCAGCATGTGCAAGAAAATGTCTTGGATTTATATTTTCAAGAGTCTTCTTATTTTTAACAATATCTTTATCACTATTTTTATCACTATTATTACTGTTTATATCATTATGTTTTGTATCATTCTTATAATCATTACGAAAAGGCATAGATTTATCTAGAATCTGCCAATGATTATTTGTCCTTTCAAAAACAGATTTATTATCTGCATACTTGTTAGGCTTTTTGTAAGTTAAAAGCTCGTTAGATATGAGTAATCTAGCATATTCATTTTTCAAAATATTAAATATCGAAGTTTTTTTATCTACAAACAATTCACTCAACTTTGAATAAGATACCTCTTCATCCTTATGGATATTTTTTTCATTTAACATTTTAATAATTGAAATCATAAGAGCCAATGAACTTAAAACTTTAATATAACTTTGATAATTAATCTGGTTGGAATTTAAGTAATTTTTAGATAAAAATAAACTGCCAGTAGTTACAATATCATTTATGCAGTTAAAAACAATCTTTTCATCAGGTATAGAAAAAGAAAATAAAGAAAGAGGTATACCATTTTTCAATGCTGAAAATAAAATACCAAATTTCTCTAGTAAAAAGTTTATCTCCTTTTTTCTTTGACTTACAAAAAATTCTTTAGTACTGATATCAAGGTTTTTCTTCTTCTCATCTTTTAGATTGCCTAAATCTTGCTCATCATTTAAGTAAAAATATCTATCACTCAAAAGATTATTAATATCGATCTCATGTATCTTTTCTTTATAAATATCTGATGCTATCTTCTTTTGTTTGATCTGATCCGAATTTAATGGCGAAGAAAAAGATATATTTTGTTCCATAATATAACTTTTATGTATATCATAGGTCTCTTCCTTGCTAAATACAGGATCAGAAAAAAGAAGATTAACTTGAATCTTATTTGAGTCAAAATAGTGAAGAAGATTATAATAGTTTGATAAGTTCCTCGCAGCTTCTATTAAAGCAGAAACATATATATTATGCCCGCTTGAGATATCTATAAAAATATTTACCTTGTTATCCTGAATATTCTTCTCAAGATTAGAAGAATCGTCTATATTCAAATCCTTTCTTTCTAACTTAATGTTTTCAAGCTGATTTACCCTTTTAATCATATCTAAAAAAATTTCTAAGATAATATCTGTAATATCTGTATCAAAATCGATACCACTAAACTTTCCAATGCTATGAAGTACAATAAAGTCATCCGCTTCTTTAGTATGGGGGTGAAAACTAAAAAAATCTTTTGGATTATCAAAATATTTTTCCCTTTCTTTTTCGTCTTCAATTATTTCTTTAATTTTCTCCCTCAATTCCTCAGGAAGTCCAGATTCATCATTTGGCATATTCTTATTAGCCATATTTTTATTAATTAAATTCTTATCAATTATATTTTTATCAATTACATTCTTTTCTTCTATATTCTTATTAGATATCCTCTTTTCTACTAAATTTCTATTAAAAGGGATGCTTACTGGGAAAGCAAGTATAACCTTTACCTGTTTTTTTTCTTCATATTCTAACATGTATTTTTTCAAGGCAAAACTTGAAAGAACAGATTTTATTTTAATACCTTCTTCATCTTCCAAGTTCTTCTTTATATTAAAATTTATAGGCTCCATCCCTTTTTCAAGTCTTCCTATCTGATATATTAAAACTGACATATTCTTGTCTCCAAGTTTTAAATTATTTAATATATTAAACAATCTGCTTCTTACTATTGTTCAAATATTTAATAGAGATATTTAATAGTAATATTCAGGATTATTTATTTTCTTAGGTTTATCTATTGATGAAAAAAGTCATATCATTCAAGTAAATTCTTAATCTTTTCGTTTTTTGCACATTCAAGCTGAGGGATCTGACTAAAGCCATGGTATTTCAAAGAAGATCTAACTCTTTTTAATAGTTCTAACCTGTTTATCTTCCCCTGAGCCTCTCTAAGATATTTACAAAAATAGTAAGTAAAAGCACCATTGTATGTTCCATTTATATACGCATCTGCAGAAGTTTGATTATCTTTACATCCCGTAAAAACGACCCTATTATCTGGTTTTTTTGCCCTTATACCTGAAAAAAGTTTAACAACTTCCATGTCTTCATCCATTCTGCAATCTATATCTACTGGTGGTTTTAAGAATCTTATCTTTAAGGTTTCCTCTTTAGGCAAGAGATTTAAACCTTTTATTTCCCTTGTCCCAGTTCCACTATGACAGCTATCAAGTATAACCTCAATATTGACAGTTTGATCTACTTTTGAAAAGATCTCATTTAGTTCATCATCGACTATATATGTCCCATCCCAATCCATATCATGTGGGCATAAAATCTCATCAAGATTATCTTTGTATTCATCATTATTTTTATCTACAATCTGAGAACCATGCCCAGAAAAGGCAAACAAAATAGAATCTCCAGTTTTCACTCCTTCTGTAAGCCACTTTAGTCCATCCATTATCCCAAGTTTTGTAGCCCTTTCATCAGTCATCACCTTTATATCTTTAATATCAAAACCAAAATATTTAAGAAGGATATCCCTAAGATTTGTTACATCATTTACACAACCATTTAAATCAGCTCCCGCAATCTTATATTTATTGATCCCAACAAGCAGTGCCCTTTTCATCTTAACCCCCATCATAAAAAATTTTCTTACTGTCCTCAAATATCTAAGAATCATTGACAACAAATCCTAAACAAAATCCTGCTATTTAATTATAATCTTTTCATAAAATTTGACAATAAAAATGAAATGATCATTCTCAGATACCTTTAATAAGATTTATAAAAAGCTATAAAAAAAAATTATAAAAACTATTGAAATTAATTATCAAAAAAGAAAAAAAGGATGGCAAAAGCCATCCTTTATTTTCTTTTTTAACTATAATTTTCTTCTTTGATTATATTAATTCAGATTGCAATAGATTTTATCTTTTCTATTGATATATAATATTTTATTGCAACTCGCAGTAGATTGGATTATCTGAAAGATAATTAAATACACAATATTGCTTGTCCAAAGATATTTGATAATCCACGAAATAAGTACTAAAATTGATTTTCCCAGAATAAGTCTCATCATTCCATGTTGCGGTAAACTGATAAGTAATATAATCGTAAGAATAAATATCTGTAAATTTTATAGTTCCACTTGTTTTATTTGAAAAATATATCTCGATCTCAAGTTCATTTTCATAATCAACTCCAACATATCTACAACCTGCTGCATTTACGATTGGCCAAGTAAAGGTAGCAGTAACATCCTGAAAAGTTATAGATATACCGCTAACTGAAAGTGTAAGAATTTTTGTTTGTTCATTAATGCTAAAGGTATTGGTCACCCCATCTATTGTGATAGTACCAGTCATTGAACTTTTATCGAAAGTATAAGTACCAGAATCCCTTGTCACAGTATTATAGACAAGTTCAATTGAACCAGTTTTTACAATTCCACCACTTTCAAATTCAAGGATCATGTTTACCCAAAGAATATTGCCACTCCATTTTGTTCCCTCAATATTGTAACCGAAAAATAAAGAGCAAGAGAAAAGGCTTAAAACAGAAAAAAGGATTAGAAAAAAAAGAAGTTTTTTCAATTTATTTTTTAACATAATGCCTCCAAAAAGTTTAACTAATATTTAGATAGTTAAAAAGAAAAAATCTTACAAAAATCATTTGAAATTATATGCTTTTAAGATATTTTTTTTGAGATATTTTATTGACATGACAAAATCATAAGAAAGATAAATTTAAGATAGATAACTTGTTTAAAATCAAAGAGATCAAAATGAGATTAAAATCATATTAAATATGTAAAGGAGAAAATATGGCTGAGAATTCTATGATTGCTAAACTCAATCCAAATAGCAGTGTCAAAAAGGTTATTGCTGTTATAAGTGGTAAAGGTGGTGTAGGTAAATCCATTGTTACATCATTATTAGCTATGGCTACAAATAAAAAAGGTTATAAAACAGCTATACTTGATGCAGACTTGACTGGTCCTTCAATTCCCAAAATATTTGGCTTAAAGGAGAAAATATTAGGCACAGAATTTGGTTTATTTCCAGCTAAAAGCAAAAATGGGATAAACATTGTATCATTGAACCTATTTTTAAACCAAGAAACAGATCCTGTAATATGGAGAGGACCACTTATTTCAAATACAGTTAAACAATTTTGGAGCGATATAATCTGGGAAAATATCGATATAATGTTTATAGATATGCCACCAGGAACTGGTGATGTCCCTTTGACGGTATTCCAATCTATCCCTATTGATGGAATAATACTTGTCACTTCCCCACAGGAACTTGTTTCAATGATAGTAACCAAATCTTTGAATATGGCGAAAATGATGAATATCCCTATCATTGGTATAATCGAAAACATGTCTTACTTTAAGTGCCCAAAATGTGGAGAAGAAGAAAAAATATTTGGTGAAAGTCATATTGAAGAGTTATCTATCAAGAATAATATTCCATTACTTGCTAAAATCCCTATAATATCTGATATAGCTCGACTCTGCGATTCTGGTGAAATCGAACTTTTCAACCAGGATCTATTTAGTACCGCTTTAGAAGAAATATTAAGTAAATAGTGAATAAATTTTACCAATAAAATTTCATTGAATTTTATCTATAAATTTTATTTATAAGTTTTTTTATAAGTTACTTTTATAAGTTATATTTATAAGTTTTGTTTATGAATTATGTTTATAAGTTGTATTTATAAATTTTAGTTGTAAGTTTTCAATTTAAGATAATAAGCATATTTCTAATTATTATTTTCCATCAGATTATACTTTAGAATAGACAAAACTTTCGTCAATTGAGTTATATCTATTTTAAAATATGCCGAACCGACAATGGTAGTATTTCAATGATGATATAAAGGCAAATTTTTGAATATTTATAAATTAACTCATTTTGATCTTCTTAGCTAAAAAACAGAAAATTGGTTTCAGAAGAATCATTAAAAGAAAAGAAAATATAAAACCATAAATTTTCTTTATTAATCAATTGTCAATTAATACTATCATTTTTTATAAAAATTTTTAACTTTGGAAAAATTATTTTATCTAACTTACGATTAATCTCGTAAAATTCATTTTCATTATCTTTATTTTCCAAATTATTTTGTTTTCTATAAATCACAGTCAATATTTCACTAAGTAATTTAATTGATTTCCTAATGATTATATTAAAAATCAAAGGATATTTCATAAACTCCAAATCAGACATAAAAATCAATGGATAGGTATACATATATTTTGCTATCAAATAACCCAAACTATCTACATTATTAAACTTGATAATCCTTTTAACTTTAAATGGTATAGGCCATATACCATATATACAATATTTTTTGACAGTTATAATATAGCATCTTCCATCATCATAAAACATTTTAGCTTGATTGTCTGGAACTTCTATAGTTATTATTGAACCTAAATATGTAACCTGCTTTTTTAATAGACCGAGCCAGATTTTCTTGATAACTTTGAAAATCTTTTTAATCTTTCCTTCTTTTTTCAGTTTAACCAATTTAATTAATTCAGATTTTTTAAGAGGTCTAAATTTCTCTTCCATAATTTTATCATCCTAAAATATTAATAAAGTTAAAATATTAGCAGTTTTCAAATCACCGAATATGACAAAAACTAATGCCTTGTTTCGTCATCATCCATTTTTCCTTATGCTGCTAACCTTTTATATGATAGACAATTAATAAAAGATATTCTTACAAAGAATATATTATTTTTTTTATCAATCTCTGAAATTTACTGAAAATTATCTTATGATTTTTTTAATTATTTTTATAAATATTTCTTTTTTTCTGGCAAATCAAAAAAAAAAGACCAACTGGAATTTTTCCAGTTGGTCTTTATTTCGTAATCCCTTCATTCAGGTCAATAAATCTAATAAGCGACAGTTTTATTTACATAAATAAGGCTGTCGATTTGTATGTCGTAATCCCTTCATTCAGGTCAATAAATCTAATTGCAGAAAAAATTCTTTATTCGTCTTTTGAAGCCGATGTGTCGTAATCCCTTCATTCAGGTCAATAAATCTAATTTATACAAATAGCATGGGGTGGCTCGTTCGTTAATACAAGAGGAGTCGTAATCCCTTCATTCAGGTCAATAAATCTAATCTATGGTATAGAACAGGCCAATCATTATATTGATATTTTATGTCGTAATCCCTTCATTCAGGTCAATAAATCTAATTCTAGAGGAAAAAAACCAAGTAATGGCAGCAATGCCTTATGTCGTAATCCCTTCATTCAGGTCAATAAATCTAATAGATAGTGAGGTTTTAAGTTTTGCTACGCCAATAAAAAAACGTCGTAATCCCTTCATTCAGGTCAATAAATCTAATGCTTATCTGATGAGCAATGATAAATTTTTTGATGAAAGAAGTCGTAATCCCTTCATTCAGGTCAATAAATCTAATCTATACTCAAATCAGAAAAGGAGGAGTATATATGAAAAAGGTCGTAATCCCTTCATTCAGGTCAATAAATCTAATAATTTGATTTTTGTGGTCATATCCACATAAGGATATTCAAGTTGTAATCCCTTCATTCAGGTCAATAAATCTAATTCGCTAATATATCTTGCATTGATTGTATAGCGTCTGCATTAAGTTGGTCGTAATCCCTTCATTCAGGTCAATAAATCTAATAAGAGAGGAGGTATTGTATGATAAGTAACAAAATTAAAGGGTTGTCGTAATCCCTTCATTCAGGTCAATAAATCTAATAAAATTTAATCCCTTATCATTCAAGTTATTGCAGTTGTGAAGCCGTAATCCCTTCATTCAGGTCAATAAATCTAATAGATCTTCTTTGTTTGCTTCTTTGGACCAAGAAGCAAAAAGTCGTAATCCCTTCATTCAGGTCAATAAATCTAATAGCGTGCTTTCTAGGTCCTATTCGAGGGAT
>JAAZOT010000025.1 GCA_012797605.1 Spirochaetales bacterium
GATCTTGAAAATAACGATTCTTTTTCATCTTTATTGCACTTAGGTAAAGAAGTATCGAATAAAAAAGATAAAGAATAATTATATAAATTTGATAAACATAGTGTAGTAAAATTAATATCGTTAGAAAAGGAATCTTGAAAAATTATGGGTTGCATAAACAATGGTAGCAATGCCAAAAAGCACATATTAATCCTCTTTTGAATCAATATTATAATATTTACCAATAAGCAAATCTAGTTTTCGAAGCATTTCTTTTGAAATTCCCTCTTTCTTAGTAGTTATAGCATACATCAATGCATATTGACATTGACATTGAATATCGAATTTTTCTGGAAGTGTTTCAAATAGTTTTTTTAATATATTATGAACCATTTCATTACTTTTCTTCATGGTTTCAAGGACCATTTTAACATTTACTGATTCTTCACCCTCTTTCCAGCAATCATAGTCAGTAACAGTAGATAAAAGAGTATAACAAATTTCAGCTTCTCTAAATAATTTAGCCTCTGGTAATGCTGTCATGCCTATCACACCAGCTTTTAACATCCTATAAAACTCAGATTCTGCTTTTGTTGAAAAGGCTGGTCCCTCCATACATACATAAGTTTCATCTTTATGAATTGGATAACCAAGACTTTTAACTGTATCATAGAGAAAATTAGAAATAGCAGGGCAGAAAGGTTGTCCAAAAGGGATATGCCCAACAAGACCATCTTCAAAAAAGGTAGAATCTCTGCTTTTTGTTCTATCGAAAATTTGTGATGGGATTACCAACTCACCAGGTTTTATATTTTCTTTTAATGAACCTACTG
The DNA here is from genome assembly GCA_012797605.1 of Spirochaetales bacterium. Classification (GTDB taxonomy): domain Bacteria; phylum Spirochaetota; class JAAYUW01; order JAAYUW01; family JAAYUW01; genus Exilispira. Next base: position 813 of record JAAZOT010000025.1, read on the forward strand.
CTGAAACAGCAAAAACTTTTTCAACTCCTAAATATTTTAATCCCCATACATTTGCTTTTTGAGGTATATTTGATGGCATAATAGTATGATTTCTTCCGTGTCTTGGTAAAAAAACAATTTTATGTTTAGTTCCTTTAAAATATCCAATAGTTACTTTATCTGACATCATACCAAAAGGTGTTTGGATTTCCAACTCTTTTTCAATAACTAAATTTTCAAGGTTTAATAAACCAGAACCACCGATAACAGCATATTTAATTTTTTCCATTCAACTCCCCTTAAATATTTTTTTCAAATGAGTTTATTATAATTTTTGTTTATTTATAGTTTTTTAATCTTACTAAATATATATTAAATTAATTAACTTAATTATTTTTAAATATTAACAGGATTAACTTTTGAATCAACATTAGCAAAAGAATTAAAAAAAGATAATTTAACTTAAATTTACGAATTGATAACCTTATTTTAGAATCAAAATTTTTAAATATAAAATTTGTTTTTTTAACAAAAAAATTAGCTATCTTCACTAAAATGCCATTTTTTTCTTCTGATTCAATTGCTAGAAAAATCATTCTAAGGAATAAAAAGATAATGATAATAAGGAAGATAGTTGATAGAATTATTTCAAACATATTTTCTTTCTCCAAAAATCAATGAACCTATTCTTATCATATTGCTTCCTTCTTCTATAGCTATTCTATAATCACTACTCATCCCCATTGATAATATGTCAAAAGTTAAATTATACTTATATTGTAAATCTTCATAAAATTTCCTTGTTTTTTTAAATGCAATTCTTATTTCTTTTTTATCTTCAGTCAAAGGCCCTATTGTCATTAAACCTCGGATTTTGATTTTTTTATTTAATTCTAGTTCCAAAACTTTATCAAAAAAATCATAGACATTCTCTAACGGTATGCCAGATTTTGATTCTTCTGCTGAAGAATTGATCTGGATAAGTAAATCAGGTCTTTCAGAATCTTCAAATTTTAAAAACTCTTCTAAAAGCTTTATTGAATCTATTGAATGAATAAGAGAGAAAACCTTACATTTTTTTACCTTATTAGATTGCAAATGTCCAATCAAATGCCACTGTATATCCTTATAATCTTTCATAGCATCAATTTTTGAAATTGCTTCTTGAACTTTATTCTCTCCAAAAATTCGAAGCCCACATCTATAGGCTTCCAATATTGTGTCGACATCAAATGTCTTAGTGACAGCAACAAGAGTGATCTTTTCTTTAAAGTTACCTTTAGTTGACAAATTCTCAATCTCTTCAAGTAATTTTTCTATTCTTTCTTTCATAATTTCTAAATAGATAATTAATCACGATAAATTTTTTTCAATAATTTTTATTTATAAGACGATTGATATATTATAGAATATTATTTGAAATTTTTATATTTTACTTAATAATTATTACAGATATAAAGTAATATTTTAGGAGCATAAATTGAGTGCAAATATATCTTCTAAAATTGAAAAAGAGTATATTATAGATATTCTAGCTACAAAAAAAATCCCTCTTTCCTTTTTTGTAAAAGAAAAATTTGAGTTTTCAGGTACAATTATAAGATATGATGCTTTTACAATAACTATTCAACATAACTGTAAACTTCCACTTTCAATATATCAAAAGTTAAACTTTATATTCTTCGTTAGAGATAACAGACATATGTTTACTTCAACCATAAAATCTATTGTAAATTCTCAAACTTTTGTCATATCATTTCCAGATAACATTGTAAGAAATATACAGAGAAGATTTCAAAGAGTAACTTTAAAGGAAAACACCGTATCAGTTACATTTCCTTCTAAGACAGAACATCTAGATTTTCCTGAAACAACTACTTTCAGAATTTTTGATGAAAACCTATTAAAGTTAGACTCTATTAATAATATTCAAGAAATGATTGATGGATTTAGAAGGAAAATGTCGGTTTTTTCAAAAAATGCTATTGTAATTTTTAAAAATAGAAATCCAGCAACTTTAGAGGAGTTCTTAATAGTAAAAACAGGTAAAGCATTCTATATTCCAAACAGCTTCAAATATTTCCCTGATTCTCAAGTTTATGACATAGAAAAAGTAATTGTAAATGAAGATGTTGTAGAATATTATAAACTGTTAGGTAATGACCAAAATGTTGCTAATCAAAAAATAAACCAACTATTAATATTAAAACAGAAAAAAAATATTCTTTCTGAATTATATTATCCAGTAATTTATAAAAAGTATGTTGTTGGCTATTTGTACCTAATGAATGAAATCGATAAAAATGCTCAGATTGCTTTTAATATCATAAATAATTTAGAAGAATTTTCTAAATTATTAATAGCTTCGCTTATTAAAAATCAGTACTTTACAAGAACAGAATACCTAACTGTTGAAGCTAATATTGCCGATATTTCACAAGGTGGAATGCAATTTTTTTCTAATGAAAACAAACTTGCTTCAAACCTTTTTGAAAAAGATGAGATGCAACTGAATTTTAGAATAGAAAATAATATTTTTACTCTAAAAGCTTATGTTAGAAGAAGATGGAAAGAAAATGAAGACTGGCATTTTGGTGTACAATTCGATGATACAGATACTGAACAAATAGAAGCATTAAAAAATTCAATTTATAAAAAGTAATTTAAATTAATTGTTTTTGATATTATTTTCTTCCTGGTAATAAATTTTATAGCTTTCAGATATAATATAAGCAAAAAAAGAAGATATAGAATTTATTTTTATGCTTTCTATTTTTTTACCTTTTAATTCATTCAATTTCAATTTTGAAATAAAATTATTTAAATTCTCAAACTGACTTAAACTATTTATCGGAATTAACTTAAAAAATATGGATGAGAACAAAATGGAATTTGCAATGTTGAGAATTTGATTTATTAATTTACTAATTTCATTTAAAAAGCTAAATTCAATGATTTTCGAATAAAAAAGATTAGAAATAAACTTAAAAAATAATATTGATATTATCAGAGTAGACACTTTTATAATAAGTGACAATAATTTTTTTATATCATTTGTTATAAAATAAAGTAAAAGATAAATAATTAAAATGATTATTTTTATTAAATCTTGTTTGAATAATGATAAAATAAAACTTAGAATAAGGATTATTAAAGATAAAAATCTGGCGATATGCCAGATTTTATCTCTATTTTTATTCATTTATTCTGAAAGAATTTCAATTACAGCCATCGGGGCATCATCCCCTTTCCTGAAACCTGTTTTGATTATTCTTGTATATCCGCCATTTCTACTTTTGAATCTTGGCCCAATTTCTTTGAACAGTTTATTTAATGCATCTTTATTTTGAACTACTTTCCTGACAATTCTTCTATTATGTACTGTATCATCAATTTTAGCTCTTGTTATTAACTTTTCAACATTAGATCTTAAAAATCTTGCTTTTGCCAAAGTTGTTTCAATTTTGCCATATAAAATAAGAGAAGTAATCTGGTTTCTAAGCATTGCTTCTCTGTGTGCTTTTGTTCTGCCAAGTTTGCTTTTATTAATTAAATGTCTCATAACCTTCCCTTAAAAATTGTATTTTACTCAGTATTTTTCTTATATAATTTTTCAATTCGTTCAATCTCTTCTTTCATATTGAGAGATAGCCCTTTTTCTTTTAATTTATCAACAACAGTTTCAAGAGATTTTTTTCCAAAATTTTTTAAATTTTCAATTTCACTATCAGTCTTGGTTAAAAGATCTCTAAAAGTTTTTATATTAGCTGAATTAAAACAATTCTTAATCCTTTCTGTAAATTCAAGAACATCAAGAGATTGATCTAAAATTTGTAAAAGTTTTGCATCTTTATCATTTATGGATTCGTCTGAGATAGATTCAATATCAAATATTTCCTTTTCATCTTTTACACTTGTTATAAATTTTGAAAAATACTGTATAAGAATATAAGATGCCTGTTCGACAGCTTCTTTTGGTTTTATTGTTCCATCAGTCCAAACATCCATTATTAGAGCTTCATAATCAGTAATGTTTTCTACTCTTGCAGCTTCTATTTGGAAATTTACTTTTTTTACCGGAGAAAAGATAGAATCTATAGGAATAATTCCAATTTTATCAAGAAGATCCAACTTTTTTTCAGCTGCTACAAATCCTTTTCCCCACTCAACTGTATATTCTAGAAAAATTTTACCTTCCTTAGTAATTGTAAAAAGATAATCGTCGGGATTGACAATATTCATATCTGAATTCGAAAGTACTTTTGCAGTAACTTCACTTGGCCCAGATATCTCAACATTATAAGTCTTTTTGTGAGATTCCGTATTTAATTTAAATCTTACTTTTTTCAAATTACTTATAATTGTTAAAGTATCTTCAAGGATTATATTTGGTATATTATCAAATTCAGATTTTACAAAATTTCTTTTCTCCCCTTTTGCTTGATACTCGATTTTTATACTTGAAATAGCATATCCATGAAGAGAAGAAAGCAAAACTCTTCTAAGACTATTACCTATTGTAATAGCATAACCCTTTTCAAGAGGTTTCATTACAAATCTGCCATAGAAGATATCCTCTTCATTTCTTTCAAAAACTATGTTGGAAGGAAGTTGAAGATGTTGTAAAATATTTTTATCCATTATTCCCTCTTTATTTCCAACTATTTAGAATAGAACTCAACTACAAGTTGTTCATTAAAATTCTGTGGAATATCTCTTCTTAAAGGTAGTCTTAAAATTTTTCCTTCTTTTTTATCAAAATCAAAACTAAGCCATTCTACATCAGGTTTAGTATCTTTATTTTGTTCTATTATAGAAAGAAGTTCTTTATTTTTCTCACCATGAGATGTGAGTGTAATGATATCATCTGCTTTTAAATTATATGAAGGAATATTAATTTTTTTGCCATTTATAGCAAACATTCCATGTAAAACAAACTGTCTTGCTTGATTTCTTGATTTAGCTAAATTCATTCGATATATAGCATTATCAAATCTTGATTCAAGCAAAGAAAGCAAATTTTCTCCAGTCAATCCCTGCCTAATTCTTAAAGCTCTTGCAAAATATACTCTGAATTGTCTTTCTAAAACACCGTAATATCTTTTAATTTTCTGCTTTTCTCTTAATTGTAAACCATAATCTGAAAGCTTTGAATTTCTACTTTTTATAAATTTCTTTTTATCTATCGGACATTTTCTTGAATAGCATCTATCACCTTTTAAGAATAACTTATCACCTTCTCTTCGGCAAAGTTTACATTTAGTTTCATAATTTCTTGCCATATGATTCTGCGCCCCTTTATATAATTATTTTACATTCTTCTTTTTTTTCTTGGCCTACATCCGTTATGAGGAATAGGAGTAATGTCAGTAATAGCTCTAACAGTTAAACCATTTTGTGCTAGAGCCCTTATTGCAGCTTCTCTACCCATTCCAGGTCCATTTACAAAAACCTCAACTTCTCGAAGTCCATACTCTTTAATAGCGTTACATGCAGTTTCAACAACTATCTGAGCTGCAAATGGAGTTGATTTTTTGGCTCCTCTAAAATTATTAGCACCTGAACTTGACCAACCTAAAACATTTCCGTTTGTATCTGTAAAAGTTACAATTGTATTATTAAAAGAACAATTTAAGTAACATTTTCCATAAGGTACTACATGTTTTGCTTTTTTCTTAGTCTTTTGTTTAGCCATAAATCAGTTACTCCTTTGCTGCTGTTTTCTTTTTCTTTGCACCAATTCTATTACCACGAGGACCTTTTCTAGTTCTTGCATTTGTTCTTGTTCTTTGCCCTCTTACTGGTAAACTAGCTTGATGTCTTAAGCCTCTATAACATCTAATATCTTTTAGTCTTTTAATATTTAATGCTATCTCGTTTTTCAGATCACCTTCGACTTTTAAAGTTTTTTCAATAATAGTTCTCAATTTTTGAATTTCTTCATCAGATAATTCATTTGTTCTTTTGTCTTTACTGATATTAGTTTCTTTTAAAATCTTATTTGAAGTAGATCTTCCTATACCAAAAATATAGGTAAGGGCAACTTCAATTCTTTTGTTTGGTAATTCAACTCCAGCTATTCGAGCCATCTAATTTCCTCCTCAAATTAACCCTGTCTTTGCTTATGTTTTGGATTTTCGCAAATTACTCTAACGATACCTTCTCTTTTAACTATTTTGCATTTATCGCAAATTTTTTTCACTGAAGAACGAACTTTCATTTATACCTCCAGAATAAATAAACTTATCATTTAAAATACTAGTTTTATAGTATTTATTAATTACTTAATTCTATAAGTAATTCTTCCTTTTGTTAAATCATATGGAGAAAGTTCAACCTGAACTCTATCGCCCTGAAGAAGTCGAATATTATACATTCTAAGTTTCCCTGCAAGATGAGCTGTAATTATATGCCCATTATCCAATTTCACTCTGAACAATGTTTTAGGTAAAACCTCAACAACTTCCCCTTGAAGCATAATAACATCTTCTTTTGGCATTATTTAACTTTCCCCTTCAATATTAAAATTATATCCATAAAAATATTATTGACTTCTCTATCCCCATCGATTTCTATAAGCAAATTTTCTTCTTTTAATCTATTGATTACAGGCAGAGTTTTAATTTTATATTCATCTATTCTTTTCTTAATGACAGAATACTGATCATCGACTCTTTGATAAAGTTTTGCTCCACAAAATTTGCAATTTTGTATATCTTTGTCAAGTTCAATATTAAAAATTGCTCCACAATTTTCACAAATCCTTCTTGATGTTATTCTTTTAATTATTTTTTCTTCATCGCATCTTATATAAAGATGCATTACTTCGATACCAGTTAAATTCTTCAATTTCGCAATTATCAAGTTTAGTTGATTCAAATTCCTAGGATATCCATCAATAATATAATTTTTATCGATTCCTTTTTCATTTAATGACATAAAAAACAATTCATTAATAATATCGTCTGGGACTAATTGACCATTTGCAACATAGCCATTTAGCTCTTCCCAACCTTTTCTTTTATTGTTAATTATATCTCTAATTAAATCACCAGTAGAAAGGTGTATAAAATTGAATTCTTTCTTTATCAGTTCACTCTGGGTTCCTTTTCCACTGCCAGGTAAACCATATATGAAGAGCAACATCTGTTTCTTATCCTCTTAATCTGAATCTTCTAATACTTTCAAGTCTAGTAGCTATATCAAATGCAACACCCGCAGTTATCAATATTGAAGTACCACCCATAATATATGTAAATTCGTGAGGCAAATTAAACAATTTGTTTACAACATCTGGAACAGCGGCTATAAATGCTAAAAATATTGCTCCTGGTAATATTATCCTATCAACAGTTCTTTGAATTTCAGGTGCAATATCCCCACCAGCTCTTTTCCCTTTCAATGTTCTTCCGGATTTTGAAAGGTAATTTGCAATATCGGTAGGATTTAATTGAAATTGAGAATAGAAATATGTAAAAAGAATAATTAATATAGTATTTATTAGTATGTACCAACCTGTTCCTGGATAAAGAGCAACTACTATTTTTTGAATAAATGCAGATTTACCGACAAACGGTTGGAGTATCTGCCCTGGGAATTGTAAGAAGATAGATGCAAAAATAATAGGAATAACACCAGCTGGGTTGATCGGAATATTTAAAGGAAAAGCTGGAATCATAGCTACTTTTCCGCCTCTTATAGCCTTTGAACCTCCAACCATCATTTTTCTCTTCCCTCTTTGAACATAGATAATCAAAATAATAATAAAGACAAACATTACTAAAACTGCAATCATTAAGAAAATGTTTCTTTCAATAGCAGTCTTATATAGTTGTCTTAATGCAGAAGGCATTCTAGAGATTATACCAGCAAAAATTATGATTGATGCGCCATTTCCTATACCAAATTCATCTATTTTATCACCAAGCCATATCAAGAACATAGTACCAGATGTAATAGATAAGACAGATACTGCATAAAATAAAGGTATTGAATTAATTAATATGAATGGTGTGGTCGAAGCGGCATTTTGTTCTATCATGTATCTAATAAATAAAGAAGATTGAACTGCAGCAAGAACTATAGTTAATGCTCTTGACCAGAATTGCATAAAATCTTTGCCTTTTTCCTGATCATCCTGCATCATCTCTTTCCATGCTGGAACTATTGACATCAAAAGTTGCATGATAATTTCAGCTGAAATATAGGGCATAATACCAAGTGTAAAAAGAGTAAATCTCCTTAAAGCACCACCAGCAAACATATCTATAAAATCCATTAACCCACCTGCAGTTGCATTTACAGCTTGGGCTAAAGCATTAACATCAATACCTGGGACTGGTAGATGAGCTCCAAGACGATAAATAAATAGGATAAAAAGAGTTATTAAAAATTTAATCCTAACCTCTTTTATTTCGAAAATCGCAGCCAAACCAGATAGAACGGTAAAGCTTGCTCCATCTATCTCCTTTGGACCACCAGGCATCATTATTCTTTTTTTATTTTTGCCCATTAATTCCTCCAATTATTGGATAACCAGTTTACCACCAGCTTTTTCTATTGTTTCTTTAGCACCTTTTGTACATTTATCATATTGGACTTTCTTCTTGCCATTCATAATAGTTCTTAACTGTATATTTATAGATTTATTTAATGTAAGTTTACCAAGAATTTTGAAAGGTTTATCTATATTTTGAATCAATCCTTCTTCATATAAATCTAGATTGCTTATTGTTGAACCATTTTCAAAACAACTTAAAAGGTCAACATTTACTTCTTGATATTCCTTCTTGAAAGGGAAATTGCTGAATCCTCTTTTTGGTATTCTTCTATATAAAGGCATTTGTCCGCCTTCGAATCCGGCCTTTCTAGAATAACCTTTTCTAGCTTTTTGACCTTTATTACCTTTACCAGCAGTAGTTCCTAAACCTGAAGCTTGCCCTCTACCTAATCTTTTTCTTTCTTTTGTAGCACCAGGTGCATTTTTTAGCTTTATTTCCATAATATCAATCCTCTCTTAAGACTATATAATTAAACTTTATCAACTTTAAGAAGAAAAGATACCTTTTGAATCATACCACATATTGCAGGGTTCTCTTCTTTAAATACTGTTTGGTGCATTTTTTTAAGACCAAGAGCACTAACAGTATTTCTTATATCTTTATTATAACCAATAGGAGATTTTATCAGTGTAATAGATAATTTTTTCATTATTTTAACCCCTGTAATGTTTTATTTGAAAAGATTTTTAGGTTCAATACCTCTAATAGTTGCTACTTCTTCTTTTGTTTTCATTTTCTGTAATGCATAAATAGTAGCTTTAACTAGGTTAATAGGACTATTTGAACCTATTGATTTTGTCAAAACATTATTAATACCTGCTGCTTCTAAAACTGCTCTGACTGGACTACATGCTATAATTCCAGTTCCAGGGGCTGCAGGTTTTAATAGTACTACAGAAGATTTATATTTATATGTTATTGGAAAAGGTATTGTAACATTTTCCCCTTTTTCACCAGTTCTTTTTATCTTGACTTCAACAAGGTTTCTTTTTGCATGTCTTGTGGCTTTGGTTATGGCCATGGGTACTTCCTTAGCTTTACCAAATCCATAACCTACATTACCATTCTTATCGCCTACAACAACCAAAGCATTAAAAGAAAATCTTCTTCCACCTTTGACTACCTTTGCAGTTCTTCCAAGTCTAACAGTTTTCTCTACTATCTCTCTATCTGTAAAATTTGAGCTCATCCATTTTCTCCTTATTTACCTTATAACTAAAAAATAATCCCAGCTTTTCGAACAGCATCGGCAAAAGCCTTTATTTTACCATGATACAAAAAACCATTTCTATCGAAAACGACTCTTTGAATACCTTTTTCTACTAATACTTTTCCAAATTCCTCACCAAATTTTTCTGCAATTTTGATATTACATGGTCTACCTAGTTTCTTAGTTGAAGAACCCAAAATCGTAAAACCTTTTGTGTCATCAACTATTTGAGCATAAAGATATAAATTACTTCTGTAAACCACCAGTCTTAATCTAGATTCAGTACCAGTTATTTTTTTCTTACTTCTAAATTTTCTTCTAACTCTTCTTTCTTTTTTAATTTCAATTTTATCAATCATAATTCTAGCTCCTTAAAAGCTTTTATTTAGCAGCTGTTTTTTTACCAGTTTTACGAATTGGATTTTCACCTTCAAATCTAAAACCTTTTCCTCTATAGACATCTGGTTTTTTAAGATCTCTTATTTTTTGTACAGTTAAACCTAAAATTTCTTTATCGCAGCTGGAAAAAGTCAATTTTGTTTGTTCAATTTTAACATCTACATTTGATGGCAAAGGGAAAACAACTGGATGAGAAAGACCTATTTCAAATTCAATGTTTTTGCCTTTTAATGTTGCCTTATACCCAACTCCAAAGAGAGTTAAAGTTTTTGAATATCCGTTAACAACCCCTTCTATCATCGAACTTATAATTCGATAACTTGTACCAAGCATTGGCTTTTTAGAATTATCATTACCATTATAAGCAAATGTTAAATTTGATCCATTTTGTTTGATTTCTATATCATTTCTAATACTCTTAGTAATTGTTCCTTTAGGACCTTTAGCTTCAATTTTATAAAAATTACCATCATTTTGAATAGATAATTTAACATTTGAAGGTATGATTATAGGTTTTTTTATTAATCGAGACATACTAATCTCCTAATTTCATATGTTTCATTTTTTACCATATATAAAAAAGATA
>JAAZOT010000026.1 GCA_012797605.1 Spirochaetales bacterium
CCAAACTCTTTTTCAATAAGATTCAAATTTGGATTCATAACATTTGAATCGGCATTTAGCATGATAAGTACAAGACTCATGAATGCAAGCATGAGAACTCTTTGAGTATTTGTCATCATACCTCCTATAAAAATTATTTACTTTTGTCATTTTACTTTATTTAACTTTCAATTCCCTTTAATTTATTTAATTTTTAGATGCCTTTGGTTTATTTATAGTAAAATGTATAAAAATTCTTTTAAAAATAAAAACTATGCAATTTATCATAAAGTCCAGTAAATCTTTTAGATTTTTTTAAGATAACTTGCTTTAAACTCTCCTTATTTGATACAATATAAAAATCTTCTTTTGCCCTTGTAATCGCAGTATAAAGTAGTTCTACCGTTATAAATTCAAAGTTTGTCACATTTTCTGGCAAAAACAAAACCACGGTATCAAATTCAGATCCTTGGCTCTTATGTACAGTAAGACAACACGCAATTTCCCAGTTTGAAAGGCTAGAAAGAGGAAATTCTTTCAAAGGTAAATCACTTTCCTCACTTTCAAAGTAGGCATATATATCGTCATCTTTTTCTACAATTATTCCAATGTCACCATTGAAAAGTCTTAATTGGTAATTATTTTTTGTTATGATTATTGGAATAAACTTTGTCCTATCTATCCTTTTAAGATATCTTACATACATATTATTTATATTATAAGTTCCATGTTTTGACAATCTTAAAGGACTTAAAAACTTAAATTTTTTCAAAAGTTCAAACTGTTCTTTTATTTCATTATTAGTTGTACTTAAATTAAATTCGGTTATTTTGTTTCTTAAATTTTCAAATAATTCATTATCTATTGGACTTTCTATTAATCTTTCTTTTTCTTTCAATACTTTTATAAATTCTTCGGATAATTTAAATTTTTCATGTTCAACTTTTGAGTTTAGGACTTTATTCAAAAGCTCTTTGGCAAGTTCAACTACAGAATTTTCTTTATATCTATAAGATTTTGTAAGTTCAACAATGCAACTATTGTATTTTTCATTTTTTTCAATTAGAAATTCTTTTAAATCAAAAAAGACTTTACCTGCTTCTACCGATGAGAGTTGATTGGCGTCACCAATCAAGATAAGCTTTGCATCCTTTTTAAGAGCATCTAAAAGTTTTGCCATCAATGAAATATCAATCATTGATGCTTCGTCAACTATAACAACAGAATACTCCACCTTGTTTTCTCTGTTATGCAAAAAAGATAAAGATACTTCTGATCCTTTTAGCAACCTATGAATTGTAATTGATTCTATTTTAATATCATCTTCTTCTATTAAAATGGCTTCATTTATTTCTTTATTAACCAAATCATTATTTCTAACTTTTATAAGTTTAATAAACCTATTAATATTATCGTGAAGACTTTCGGAAATTCGTTTTGTGGCTTTCCCAGTTGGAGCAACAGCTATAATCTCATTTGGTTTATATCCGTATATCATTATATAAGCAAGAATTATTAAGGATAATATATAAGTCTTACCTGTTCCAGGACCACCTGAAATAACAGTCAGGTCGTTTACTAATGCACTTTTGACAGCTTTTAATTGCTTTTCATCAATAGTATTTTTAAAAATATCTATAAAATTTTGTAGTTTAACTAATTTTTTGCTTTCCTCTTGTCGATTTTCTAATCTATAAAAAATATCTTTTGCAATCAATTGTTCGTATAGATAAAATCTTCTAAAATATAACTTACTCTTTGTTTCAAAAATAAACAATGGTGGATTTTTTATTATTCTTTCATTTCCTTTATCCTCTTCCTCTTCTATATCATTATTTGCATTATTATAACCCAGATCATTAAAAATATTCTCAAAGGTGTTTTTAATATCAAAAATTCTTTTCCTTTTATTTATCTTTTCTATTAAAGCTATCGTTGAATTAAAATCTCCAAACTTGTAAGAAAAAAGAACACCCTCTTTATTTTTATCTCCCTTTTCTTCATCTTGATTATCTATAGATACATTATTTTCCAAGTCTGAAAGCAATATTAAAAATTTTTCAAAAAATTTTATCAATTTATTTAACTTAAAAGATAATATCTTATTGTTAAAATCTGGTAAATATATATAAGTGCTACCATTATTTAAATGGATTTTAGTCAAAATAGTTATAAAAAATAGAAACTTTAACTGATTCAGTTCTATACTTTTTGAACCTAAATTTTCTAAATTATCAATATATGATTTTTCTATATTATATGATTTTTCTATATTTAAATCATCATCATAAAAATCATTATCTCTTTTTTGTAAATCTTTACCATTTAATTCGTATAAAAGACTTAAAAGCTTAGTTGCATTTTTATCTGTAAAATAGCATAAACAATTATAAGCAAGAACGATATCCACCTGCTCTATTTCATAAATAATATTTTCTTTTAAAGTAATATTTTCTTCCACAGGAAAATCCCTTAGCTTGTTTCTATTATTTTTTTGGAAAGTTCATCTAAAATACTATTGTCAAACTGTTTAACAAATACTGCGCTGTTGTTTTGCTCATCTATATAACGGACAAAAAAATAATATACATTTCCAAATTCATAAGGCAAATTATTTGACTTAATGTAATGATAAAGTACTGATGAATAAAGATTGTATTGAATATCATAGTTGCTTTTTATGACTTCCTTTTCAAGTATATCTCTATTTATAAGAATACTATTTTTATTAGATTCTTCTAATGAAAAAAGATCAAATTCACCATTATTATCTAATTTTTTATTATTTTTCTCACTTTTCGACTCTATTTGCTCTTCTTTCAAATACTGACTTAAATCGTTTGTTTTCCAGTCTAAAAAATGCATTTTGTTGTCTTCGATAAAAATCAGATCTACAAAACCCTTAAAGTACCCTTTTATTTTAAAATCTTGTTCTAATACAAGACTGATTTCTGTATCTTTTTTGCAAATCTCATAAAATTCCTTTATACTTTTTTCTTTTGCCTTTGCAAAGAATTCTACCTCAGGATACATGTTTTTTAGCTGATGAATTCGCTTTTTTAATAATGGCACCTTTGTTTTTAATGTATTTATGATAAGTTTTAAATTCTCTTCGGCAAATTTTTCAACTATCTTTTCAGACATAAAATATTTTCTAACCATTTCTTTGCTTATCTCTTTAATCCTTTCAACATTTTCACCAAAAGGATTTTCATATAAGTCTCTATATTCAATTATCAACTTTTCCATCGTTTCATGAAATATATTTCCAGCAAACCTACCCTTAAAATCCGAATACTTTTCTTCAAAATCTATTTTTTGCTCTATCTTAAAAGGGTTATAATCCAAAACTATATCTTGAAAATCCTTCTTATCTTCATTGTTTTCATATCTGTTTTTTATATGAGATATAGATGAATAAGAGTAGATCTTTTCGACTTTTAAATCAAAATCTTTTAAGTCAACTTCGGTAATTTCTTTGAGTTCTTGTTCTTCCAAATCCTTCTTTGATAAAGAATTTTTTGTACTATTATCTTCATATTTTATATTATCTTCATCTTTTCTTTTTTCATAAAAATCATTTTTGATTTTTATCTCATCTAAATTCAACTCTAACAAATAGTCTTTACTTCGCATCTTTTGAATTAGATTTGAAAGATCAAAACTTGATCCTTTTATTATTTGTTTTTTAAAAATAGGGTACAATCTATTTTTTGCCCTAGTTATAGCTACATATCTTAAGTTGTTATCTAGAATTTTATAATAACCAATATATAAATCTTTATTAAAATCACTTTTGTTATTTGTACTATCTAAAATATATTTCTTACAAAATTCATCATTTTCTTTATCATAATAAACCGCAGGATATTTATTACTCGAATTAAAATTTATATTAGGACAAAATACAGTATCATATTCAAGACCTTTTGCCGAATGAATGGTTGAGATTAAAATGGCATTTTCCTCACTTTCAATTCTCATGGATGAAATACCTTCTGAATCTTTACCAAAATCTTCTGCATCTTCAGTTATCAAGCTTTTTAATGTTTCTATCTGCTTGTATAAAGAAAGATTATTTTTCGAAAAATAATGAGTTAATCCTTCAAATATCTGCCTCATATTTGTAAGTTTTCTTTCGTAATCCTTTATATTAAAACCAGTGAATTTCTTAAACTTAAATTTTGAACTTAAAAAGATATTTTCAAAAATAGAGTATACCCCAAAATGATACCAATCTTTATAAAGCTGTTCTAAAATGGGTAGAATTTCTTTATAAATGTTATCAATATTCCAATTTATTTCTTCATAGGTATAACTGAAATAAGGAGTAGATAAGAGTCCTTTGATATATTTCAAATCATCTTTATTGAAAATTGCATTTAAAAGATAATAAATAAAAATAGCTTCATCTGTTTGATAAACAGATTTATCTATTTTCAATGCACATGGTAAATTAATATCTATAAAAATCCTGTAGAATTTATCAATTTCATCTTTATTTTTAATTAAAATGGCAACATCTTCATACTTGAATTTACTATCTTCATTTTTTAATTTCTCAATTTTTTCCTTGATCCAGATAGCAACCTTTTTGGTTTCAAGATAATTCAGACTGCTTGAATTTGATTCCTTTTTTTTCTCTTTTTGTTCTAACTCTTCGCTTTTTTCTGTTTCTCCATTTCCTATTATTCTAACTAATTTAGCTTCTGTAATATCTTTTGAATTTAAAATAGCCGATTCAACATCTTCATATTTTATTAAATTTTTAATCTCTTTTAGGACTTCTGTACTATTTTTATTATTTTCATTCTCTTCATTAAAGAGGGCATTTGAAAATTGATTCACAAAATCTATTACTTTATCTGTGGAACGATAGGATTGATTTAAAATAAATTTACACTCTTGGGGAATCTTCTTTTTTATAGATAGATAATTAATGAAATCGCCACCCCTAAATCCATAAATGGCTTGTTTTGGATCTCCAATGTAGAAAATTGTTTTTTCTGAAAATAAGGTTTCAAAAAGTTTTACCTGATTTTCATCTGTATCCTGAAATTCATCAACAATAAGAAAATCAAATCTATCTGATACTTTTTTTCTAATGGTTTGGTTGTCTTTAAAAAGATTTATTAGTAGTTCAATCGAATCATTAAAATTAAATGTTCCATACTCCTTTTTGATATCTAGATTATTCAAGGAATAAAATCTTAGAAAATCATCTTTCAATAAATATAAGTTATCTAATCCTGAATCTTTAGTCTCATTATCTGTTTTATTATCTTGATTTTTTCCTATAGAAATCTTAAAATCTTCATAGAATTTCTTTATTTTTATCAGATTTTTTTTTATATAAGTCAGTTTTTTTTCATCTGATTTATCTATTTCTTCTATAATTTTACCTAAAAAATTTGGAGAACTTTTAAATCTATCAAGAAAATATTTTTGTAAGACCAAATTATCGACTCTTTGAGAGATTCTTCCAAACTCATAGTTATAAGGAAGACCAATTTCATTTGAATATTCCTTTACAAGGTTTATTGCAAAAGAATGTATTGTGCAGGTAGATATTTTATCAAAATTAAAAATTGCATTATCTATATATTCTATGTATTTATTTAAATTTTTCTCCTGTTTCTTAAGTTTTAAATAATCTAACAAATATTTATCATTCTTTATCTTCTCTATCTTTTCAGTATCACTATCAATTAAAAAACTCTTTACTTCAATTAAAAAGGTCAGTATCCTTTCTTTTATCTCTTGTGCTGCTGCATTTGTAAAAGTCACAAGAAGTATTTTTTCTGGCGAAAATCCTTCGATAATCAATCTTATGAAAATTTGCCCCATAGAATGAGTCTTACCTGTTCCAGCACTAGCCTCTATCAAATATTTCTTTTTCCCTATTTCAATACTATCAAATTTGAATTTATTCATCATATTTCTCTTTTTTACAATTTCCAAGAATATTAATTATTATCATTTCCATCATTTATGTTTATAAGTATTTTTGCTATTGTAGAAATTGCTTCAATATATTCTTCACTTAAATCTTGATTATCTTTTTTAACAAATTCATCTATATATTTAAAAAAAGCCCATTTTTTATAATATTCTGATAGATCAAAATAATCTTTTTCATAAGAATATTCGAAAATTATGTTTTCTAAATTTTCTTTTATCTCTGCCTTATTTTCCAATAACTTTATATATTTATCAATATCCTTTTTTGTTTTAAGATTAAATAAAAATATTGGTAGTAATTTGCCATTAATTATCATATCATTGTAATAGTTAAAAAGAGCAGATATTTTATCATTAATTTGTTTTGCAATCTCTTGATTTTTATCTTTATTTGTAATTTCACACTTATTTTCAACATTTTTATTCTGGCACATTATTTTCATTAATTTACTGATACTCTCAAAATCTTTTTTGAGGGATTTGCTTTTTACAGCTTTCTCACTCTTATAATCAGCATTTTTTTGATTTTTTAGATTTGAGTCATTTGATGAGGCAAAATCATACAAAGAATCTTCTAATTTGGCAATTATAAATTTATCATTTTTATTTATTTCAATTATTGCAATTTCCTCAATGTTATAAAAGTATGTATGAAATAAGAAAAGAAAAGGTAATAAAATATCCTCTTTTTTTTGTTTATATACTTGTTTATATATAAGAAGGAATTGGGGTTTGATGTTGTCATCTATAAAAACTTGATAAGATTTAAGTAATATAGGATAATTTAAACTTTCCAATTTTTCTTCTTTTATTTTAATCTGTTTTATGTAAATACTCTTTGGATTTGGGCTTATCATGCTTTTTAATTTGTTAGAAAAATTTTCAGCCCTTTTTTTAAGCATATCATAATCTATTTCAGTTAATATCCCTCTTGGTTTTAAATATTTAATTTTATAATAATTCAAAAGGTCTTGGTCGATACTTTTATTTTCATCCTTTTTCAAGCTTAGATTTACTAAATTAAAAAAGAGGGTTTCAAAATTTCTTTTACCAGCAAATTGGTCAAATTCATTATCAAAATCATAATCACTGAGATATAAATCTACATTCATTACCTTTTTAAGATATAATTTGAAAGGATTTTTAATAAAATCCAAAAAATCATCAATATCTATAAAATTTATACTTTTATTATTTATGTTTTTTAATTGTTCTGCTACTACTTCACTTTTTTCTTCAAAAAGAACCTTAAAAAATGTCAGCCAACTCTTACTATAAGTCTTAAAACAAGAATCATTAGAAATATCAAAATTCTTAAAATAATATTTCTTACTAAATGGCTGTATAGGAATCTGAATAGCCGTAAGTTTTTCATCTTTTAATAGATTGGAATTTATATCTTCCTGAAATATTTTTAAGGCTATTGAAGGTGCTTTTTCCTTATTGTCCGTTGGATTTTTACCTATGTAACTTAAAAATAGGTATTTTTTTGCTGATAAGATGGATTCTAAAAAAAGATACTTGTCTGATTCCCTTATTTCCCTATCCCAGCATCTTTTATCTTTTATCAATAAATCAAAAGAAAAAGGGGTGGTATTTCTTGGAAAATCAAGGTCATTAAGTCCTAAAATCGAAATTACTTTTGCGGGAACATTCCTTAGAGATATCATCTCTGAAAACAAAATTCTACCAGTTGTCCAACCATAACTGTACTGATATGATTTTAAATAATCTTTTAAGCATAATTTTAAGGTATCAAAACTTATTTTAAAACCATATCCTTCTTTATTCTCCAAAACTTTTCCAATTTCATCGAAAAATTCATTTATTTTATTCCTATAGTAAAGTATCTGATGATGATACTCTTCTGAGTCTAAAGTCAGATAATCAAAAAAATTTTCGAAAAATATTAAGTACTCTTTTGGTAAGTGGGGTTTCTTAGAAAATTTATAAAAATAAAGTAAAAGTCTGTAAAGGAGAAAAAATTTTTCAACTCTTTCAATAAATTCACCTTCTATCTCAGTATTTAATGGAATTATACTTTTATTGAATTCAATAAAGCTATCTTTCTCAAAATAGCTATTTGAACTAATATAACCAATAGTGTTAGATAAAAATGATGATTCTATATCAAAATTAAAAGATAAATCTTTATAATCAAATAATTTTTCACTTGAAGCAATTTGATTAAAAAAATTTTTTTCAGAAATTTCCTCTAAATATTCGGCAAGATCATCGAAATCCGAACCCCAAAGGTAGTTTGAAAATAATCTATTAAAAGTATCGATATCTTTTATTTGCAAATCGAATTTTCTCATTATTATTTCAGATGACATAAAATCTAAAAAATTAGATTTACTAAAATTACTACTTAAAAGTTCAAGAAAAAGATTAATAGTATTAAATATTTCAGAATCCTTTGAGCTATCCCTATCTACAACGAATATTGGTAAAGATGGTTCTTGATACTTGAAGACAATTTCTATATAGGGAAGATATCTACTACTATCAACAGTCATTATTATGATATCTTCGTATTTTAAAGATCTATCCTTGCTTAAAACTTCTAAAATTTTATCCTTTATTACTTCTAACTCTCTTAATTCTGTATAATTGCTAAAAATCTGAATACTATCATCCAATTTACTATTCTTAATAAAAGAGTCATCTTGATTTTTTGAATTATTTAGGAAAATCTGATATTTTTGTAATAAACTTTCTTCTATTGCATCATTCTCATTATATTCTTTCTTCTTTCCCTCTAATTGACTGACATTTTTACTATCAACATTGCATGAACTAATATTCGAACAAATATTAAACTGAAAGAATTTTAAGAATTCCTTCATAAATTCTTTCTGCCTTGGGGCACAAAAACTTAAAAGGTAAGAAGATCCTTTATTTTCAGTTTCATTTAAAGTGAAATCATCCTTTATTGTTTCAATTTCTTGTTGTTTTTCAATTTCTTGCTGATCTAAAAATTCTTTTGAAGGAAGTAAAAAGTAAAAATATATATCTACAAATTCAGATATCTTTTTTAAAAAGTAAAAGTAAAAATAAGGAATATTATCGAAGGCAATAAAAAAGATAGGATTTTTTGGATACTTTGGTTTTATCTGACAATCTTTATCACAATTTTTTATTCGTTTTAATATATGATGTTTTGTATTTTTTAATGGACTATTTATTATGAGTTTTATTAGTTCAATTTGAAAAGAATCTTCATAGATTTTATTGTTTATGGTGAATTTTCCGTATTCATTAAACTGAAAAAAACCATTTAAGATTGAATAATCGACCTTTGAAAGATCTTGATTTTTTAGTATATCCCAATCTTCAAAATCACGATATGTTTCATACTGTTCATATAAATCTGCGAAGATAATAAGAAAATTGACTAGTTTTTTAAAATCGGAAGAATCGATGAAATCATTTTTTTGAAATTCAAAATCTCGATTTTTATCAATTTCAATACATGAAATTTTGCTATCATTTGAACTTATTCTATCTTTACCTCTTATTTGTTCATATGATTTTAAAATAATATCAAAAAAATAACTATACAGAAACCAGAAAATTGTCTCTTTATTTATTTGTCTTTTAATTTCCAAATTGTTTGAATTATTTTTTAAATTATTTGAATACTTAGTGTCTTGAAGGTAGGGTTTACTATATTCATTATAAAAGGATTGAAGATTGAAGGTTTTTATATTAATTAAGATTTTTTCTTCTTCAGTTAATTTGAAAAACAAGTATTTATAAATACCTTCACTCTGGCTTACAAATATTGGTATTTTTTCATAAAAAAAACCATCTATATTAACATCTTTGACTTTATTTTTGTAATTTAAACTTATTCTCTCTAATAAATCCTCTACACTATAATCAATGAATATCGAATAAGACATGATTTTTATACCTTTCAATTAATAATAGATTATTGATTATATTTTTCAATATATTGTTTTGATTTGATTAGCTTAAAATTGAATATTATTTAGAATTTAATTAAAAGATAACAAATTTTTAAGATATTAAATATTTCTAATTTATTGACAGTAAAAATTGTTTAGATAAATTTTAATAGATAATAAAGGAGCCTAAATTGAAAGAGTTATTAATAGGTTTTAATGCATTTAGCTGGCAATCTGCGATCATGATATTTATTGGCTTAATTTTAATTTGGCTTGCTATTAAAAAGGAATATGAACCACTTTTACTTTTACCTATAGGTTTTGGTACAATTTTAGTAAATCTTCCATTATCAGTAGTTCTTGAGCATGAAGGTGCTTCTGGATTTTTGAAGATTCTTTTCGATGCTGGAATTACAACAGAACTTTTTCCTATACTTATATTTATAGCTGTTGGTGCCATGTGCGATTTTACCCCAATGTTTAAGCAACCTATAATGATGTTTTTTGGAGTAGCTGCTCAATTTGGTATATTTGCTACAATTATAGTCGCTTCACTTTTGGGTTTTGACTTTAAAACTGCAAGCTCTATTGGCATTATAGGGGCTGCAGATGGTCCAACTGCCATTTATGTCGCCACAAGATTTGCAAAAGATTATCTTGGACCAATTTCAGTAGCCGCCTACTCTTATATGTCACTTGTCCCATTAATACAACCGATCGTAATAAGATCTATGACGACAAAAAAAGAAAGAAGAATTAGAATGGCTAAAATAGACAAAAATGTACCTGCATCACTTAGAATCGGTTTCCCAGTAATTGTTACATTAATAACTGGATTTATTGCCCCTATGAGTGTTCCTTTGATAGGTTCTCTAATGTTTGGAAACCTTTTAAAAGAGTCTGGGGTCGTTGAAAGACTTTCAAAAACAGCTCAAAATGAACTTGGTTCTATAACTACACTTCTTTTAGGAATAACTATTGGTTCAACTATGCAAGCTGAGAAATTTCTAACTATTTCCACATTAAAGATCTTGGGACTTGGACTTGTAGCATTCATATTTGATACTGCTGGTGGAATTCTATTTGCAAAATTTTTGAACATATTTTTAAAAGATAAAATTAACCCAATGATTGGGGCAGCTGGAATTTCTGCCTTCCCCATGAGTGCAAGAGTCGTTCAAAAGATGGCAATAGATGAAGATCCAGGCAACTTTTTAATAATGCAAGCTGTAAGTGCAAATGTTTCAGGACAACTTGGTTCTGTTATCGCTGGTGGACTTGTGCTTGCTCTTGTTCCAATATTACTTTAATAAAGGAGATGAAAAATGCAGGATATTATACAATTTATAAAAAATGAATCTGCTCTAGTAAAAAGCCTTTTTTTAATGATAATAGCTATACCTATCACATTCTTAGTTCAATTGATATTTTATTTAATAATTCATGCATGGATTTCTTTTTTTAATAAAAGTAAAGGTAAAAAAGGATAAAACAAAATTAGTACCTATTAAATTTATTTATAAATTTGAATATAAAATGATATTAAATGAATAAAAATAATAAAGTATTGAATAACATAAATTAAAATTGATAATTAAAAAAATATAGTTCAAAAAAAATAAGGAAATAAATTAAAATGAAAACAAAATTAAGTTCATTAAATAAAATTCCTTTGATCTATCTTTACTATTCATTTATCCTTGCATTTTCGGATTATCAAGTAGAGATAAAACTGACTTATGAGGGATTTAAAAAATTATTAAAAGTTAGAGATATAAGACTTAACATTAGTTTTGGAATATTTTTAGATGATATTATCGAATTAGAAACAATAAAATATTTTAATGATCAGTTGTCTAATTTGTTAGATAATATTAATAATGAAGTAAAAAATTCTGTGAAAAAAAATAGTAGTAGTTATTTAAAGAAAAATACGACAGACAAAAAGATAAATCTTACAACCGAAGAAATAAAAAAGATTCCTATATCTTTTGTTCTTTTAGGTGAAAGAAAAAATGTCTCGATTTTATTAGAAGCTGAAAATAAAATTTTAAATTTCAAAAAAGCTGTGTATGATTCTGGAACTGGAACAGTTCCAAAATTTCGATCAATGGGATTTAGTAAATTAATAATTAATGAAATAAAAAGTAAACTTAAAAAACATAGGGTCGATGGTTTTGTTTTAGAAGTTTTGGAAGAAAATGAAAAGGCAAAAAATCTTTATTTGAATGCTGGTTTTAATATAAGTAGAAAATTCCACTGTTATAATATTGAAAAAGAAAAACTAGAAGAAAACTTAAACCTTCTTTTAGCACAAAATAAAGAATCTTATGAATCGATAATCAACAAAGTATCTATCAAAAAAATGAAGAGTCTTTTATTCTTTAAAGAATCAAATATCGTTAGATATTGCAATACACCTTTAAGTTGGCAAAACAGTATAAAGTCAATAAGGAATATTTTAAACAAGATATCTATTCTTTCGATCTACTATAAAAATAAACTTATAGCTCTTTCTGCAATTGAAAAAACAAATGGTGATATTAAATTTATTGGAGTTAATAAAAATTATCAAACTATTTTTGAAAATAACTTTATTTTTATCTTAATCCTATTGAAAGCAATTTTAAAAGAGACTAAAAGTAAAAGGATATCTCTTTTAAACATAGATAAAAAAAGTTCAATATATGAATATTTAAAAATTATTGGATTTAATAATTTCATAAATCAATTTGAAATGTATATAAAGATCTAATATATTAAAATTTCTTGAGTTATTTGACTTTTATATTAATCAAAGAAATTTTTTATCAGTTAGTAAAAAGTTTAAGTTGAAAATTTCTCTTTTAATGCTATTATTTTTATATAAAAAGTTATTAAATATTATAGGATAAGATTGATGAAAAAAATATTTATTCTTCTTATATCCTTTTTATTTGTTTTTTCTACTTTTTCATCTAACCTTTTTGCGGATAATTTGAGTAGTGGTTTTGTCATATCACCTTTTCCAGGAATCAACTATCCATATGAAATAGAAAATATAACCTGCGCCTTAGGTCTTTTTGGACTAGTATTACCTTCTTTTCATGGTTATGCAGCATCCTTGTTTTATAATACTTTACAGAATTTCTCAAATGGTTTTGCAAGTGCATTAATTTTTCAGTCCTATCTTAATGGCTTCGATGGAATCTTAATTACAGGTGGATTCAACCATATTAATAGTAATTTTAAGGGATTTGAATTTGCATTTTTCGCCAATATAAACAATGGAAATGCTTCTGGCTTGCAAATTGGTATGTTGAATTTCAATTCTGAAAATTTCGCTGGATTTCAAGTCGGATTTTTAAACCTAAATATGAAAGAGTTTGTTGGCTATAGATTAGGACTAGTATCTTTCTCAACAAATTTCAAAGGGTTTTTTGATGTATCTCTTTTAGCAAGCATAAACTTCAGTGGTTTTACTGGTATTCAAGCAAGTATTTTTAACTTTAATCTAGGAGATTTCAATGGTCTTCAAATTGGTTTAGTTAATTTCAATTTAAAGGATTCTTATGGATATAAGTTTGGTCTCGTTTCAATATCAAACAGTTTTTCTGGTGTTCAAATAAATCTTGTAAATTACTCAAATTTTTTCAATGGTTTTCAGATTGGACTTATAAATATTGCAAAGATTGAAAAAGGGATTTCTATTGGTCTATTTAATTTTTTCTTAAATGGTTACAATGCTATTGAAACTACATACAATGAACTTGGTATTGCAAAGCTTAATTTTAAATGGGGCTCAAAAAAATTCTACTCAATTATTGGCTATGGAATGAACGAAAGTCAAACTTTATATCAAAGTACCTTGGGTTTTGGTTCTCACCATAGTTTAGGAGTATTCTTTTTGGATTTTGAATTTTTTATTCAAGGAATAGCATCTATTGATAACCTAAAAAAATACCTTTCAAATCCTGATCTTTTATATGGAGCTTCTGATTGGGAACTTTATGGTTATTATGACGAGTTTGGAGATTATTATTATTATCCAGGTCCTGAAGTAAGAATACCTTATTCATTAGCTTATATCCTATTAGGAGATTCATCTTCCTTTTCTTTTAGGTTAAATCTTGGAGTATCTCTAGGCTTTTTGCAAATTATTGCAGGAGTAACTTACAATCTTGGATTCAGACTTAATCCAGACAATGCAGCTTTTAGTTGGTATATACCAGAAGATATTAACCCTATTATGGCAGATATAAACAACTTTGCTTTCTTCCAATATGGATGGTTCGGTTTTACATTAGGAATCCAATTCAAGCTTTGATATAAGTTCTTTATGTTCGAGCACCCTGTAGTAAGGTTTGTAAAGATTTAAATACTCTTGAGAGTGGTGAATTATAGGATAATTCTTTCTAACTATAAAAAGATTGAATTCTTCAAAACTTTCTTTTGATAAATTTATCTTAAAAAATTCTTTTGTTTTATCTTTGATTGTTGGAGAGAACGAAAAGTATTCTTTGCAGTATTGCTCAGCTTCCTCATAGAAACTTTGATTAAAAACTTTTTCTGAAAATTGGTTCCAGACTTCTATGAATTCTTTTAAATCTTTTTCTGAGTTTTCAATATTTTTTTCAGCACTTCTGACACATGCTTCTTTAAGTATATCAATATCATAACCTGATTGTAAATAGGGTCTTAAATTTACTCTAACATACTTTTTATCTTCTCTAAGAAATTCTAATAAAGGTTCGTCTGCAAATTCATTTTTTTCTTTTTGTTTATAAATTTCTTGATTGAGATTAAGATATTCTTCAATCATTTTTACTTCTATATCTAGTGACTTTATGAAATCTTCTTTTGATTTTAATAGATGGTTATTTCCACATACAGCTTGGTACAAAAACTTATAAATATCTTCAAATTTCAAAAAAGGATATAGACATATATGGGAAAATAGATTTCTTTTATAAATATTTTCAAACATTTTATATTTTATTGTAATATATCATATATTTTTATTCTTATTTTCGGTATAATTTTTAAAAATTACCACTTTTCCCAATGAA
>JAAZOT010000006.1 GCA_012797605.1 Spirochaetales bacterium
GCAAAAAAACAAAATAAAAATGCAGATACAAGTAATTGGGAAAGGGAAATCGATGAGTTAGTATATAAGTTGTATGACTTGACAGAGGAAGAAATAAAAATTATAGAAAAAGGTAAATTATTATGATTATTCAAAAATATTCTGTAAATCAATACCCAGTGCAACATATTCTTACATGGGTACAGAGTGGTGAAATTGCTATACCAGAAATACAAAGACCATTTGTTTGGAATTCAACACAAGTTAGAGATTTTCTTGATTCTCTTTATCAAGGTTATCCTGTTGGATATCTTATTGCTTGGCGAAATCCTAATGTTAAACTAAAAGATGGGACTATTTCTCAAGGGAAAAGAATATTGATAGATGGTCAACAGCGTGTTGCAGCTCTTATGACTTCAATTTTAGGTTATAAAATAATAAACAAAGAATATGAAACTGTTACCATTTCAATTGCCTTTAATCCAATTGAACAAAAATTTGAAGTCACAAACTCAGCTATTCAAAAAGATTCAAAATGGATAGCTAATATAAGTGAAATATTTAATGGAAGTTTTAAGTTACACCAATTTGTCAGTTCTTATTGTAAGGTTAATAATTTGGAAGATTTTGATTCTATTTATACATCTATTGAATCTTTAAGAGGAACTGTTAATAATCCTATAGGTCTTATCGAACTTAGTTCTGACTTAGATATTGATACTGTAACAGAAATATTTATAAGAATTAACTCAGCTGGTAGTTTGCTTAGTCAAGCTGATTTTGCTATGTCTAAAATTACTGTTAATGAAACATATAAAGGAAATATATTAAGAAAAGCTATTGATTACTTTTGTCATATGGCAGCAGAACCAGATTTTTATTATCAATTACTTGAAAAAGATAAGGATTTCACAGAAACCGAATATTTTCAAAAAATGTCTTGGTTAAAAGATGAAAATAGTGATTTATACGACCCTTTATATACCGATATGCTTCGAGTTGCCTTTACATATAAATTTAAAAGAGGAAAAATACAAGATTTAGTAGCTCTGTTATCTGGTCGTAATTTTGAAACTCGAGATTATGAAGAGGAAATTGCAGAAAAATCTTTTGATATGCTTTCTCTTGGTATTAAAGATTATATAAACGAAAGCAATTTTAAAAAATTTTTAATGATAATCCGTTCAGCTGGCTTTATTGATAGTTCAATGATAAGATCAAAAAATGCAGTAAATTTTTCCTATGTTCTTTATTTGACTTTAAAAGAGTTAGGTTATAACCAAGCCATTATAGAATCTTTAGTAAGAAAATGGTTTGTTTTATCTGTCTTAACAAGCCGATATTCAGGTTCTGCTGAATCTCAATTTGACTATGATATTAAAAAGATAGCTGAAAATCCAGAAGATTATATAAAAAATACATTGGAAGCTGAGTTATCAGATGCTTTTTGGGATTTAAGTTTGCCTCAACAAATGAATACTTCAGTAGCTAGTAGTCCATTATTTCATGTATATTTAGCATCACAAGTTAAAAATAATGACAAAGGCTTTTTATCTAAAGATATAACAGTTCAAGATTTAATAACATTAAAAGGAGATGTACATCATTTATTTCCTAGGGAATATTTAAAAAAACAAGGTTTTGATAAAGGAATGTACAA
>JAAZOT010000007.1 GCA_012797605.1 Spirochaetales bacterium
CTTAAATTATGATCTAAAATCAATTTTTCTAGTTTTACTTCCCAATCTTTGTTGTTTTTGGCAAGTAGTCCATTTAAACCATCTTCAACTACCGAGTTGTACGGTGGAAGGTCACTATATATTCCAGGTATGCCCAAAGCCGTGTATTCAATATACTTTAGCTCGCTTTTTGCATTATTAAAAGTGGTATCTTTTAATGGGGCAAGCATAATATCAAATTTAATGTTGTTTCTAAGCCATTTCATAAATGAAACAAAGGCAGTGGAATTTTTTGGAATTTCAATTTTTTTGAACCATGATTCTTCGTGTTTTTTATTCATTCCACCAATAATATAAAAATTAACATTTATATCGTATTTTTCTTTAAATTTAGTGATCACGTTTCGTATTGGTTCTTCGATCATTAACAGATCATCATCATGGGTTAAAGTACCGTAATAACCAATATCAATTGATTTTGTGTCATTCTGTGTTTTGATGTTTTTGATAGGTTGAAGTTCTTTAACCAAATAATTACGAACAACTAAAGTTTTATTCGCATTATTAAAGCGTTCTGATAGGACATCAGTTGTTACTGTGAGTAAATCAGAATTTTTAATTAAATAATCCATAGCTTCAATTTTTGATTTTAAATGCGGATAATTTCTGTTACTTTTTTCTATTGCTAATAAATCATCATCAGACTCATATATAACCTTGATTTTATTTTTTTTACATTTTTTTAAGATTATTTTAGCAGTTTCAAGGTCAACGGCACCTCTTTGGATGATAATTGTATCAAATAGTTTACATTTCATTATTTTGTGGATGTCTACTTTGGAAATATCGTCTCTACCATAGATAAAGATTTTAAAGTTCTTTTTTACACTGAGGTGTTCTAATGGGGAATATAAACGAATATAAGGACAAGAACCTAAAGATTTTAGCTCACCATCTATAAATACTCCTACTTTCAAGTAGTTAGGAAAATTAATTGGATTTTCTGATTCTAAGTATAATAATGTAACATTAGGATCGGTAATGAAATTAGTGTTAGATGAGGCTGTATTAATTATTTCGTTTGAATGTATGTCATAAACTTCTTTGCGCTGTTCTTCAAAATTTGATTTGAGTGATATTGAATCTTGATATTTTTCAATCTTTTGCAAAACTTTTTTCTTTAAATCTTCATCTGAATCTCTAAGTAAATAACCGAAATCTAATCGCATTCTTTCATTAATTGTATTTTTCCATTCTTCTTTTTGTTGACTTGGTATTTCTAGATCTGATAATTTATTTAAAATGTCTCTATAATTATCTAATAACAACAAATCCTGTTCTGTTCTTTTTTCAGAACTTTTAGAAGTAGCATGTTGACTCCAAAAGTAGCTGACTTTATCTGTTGTAACTATAAAATTTGATAATATAATTGTGAATATATTAAAATTATTATCTTCTCCAACTGATCTTCTTGTTGAAAAATATATATGGTTTTTTGTAAGCATTTCCCGTTTATAAATTTTATTCCAAATGACCCCTGATGTTATTATTATTTTTGATTTATCTTTAATAGATTTTATAATCCCATTCCTTGTTATACCTACATCTTTTTTCCTATTTTGTTCTGGAAAGATTACATTTGATGTGGCGGATATGTCAGCATTAGTCTTTTTTGCATTTGTATACAATACTTCAAAATAATCTTTAGATATCCAATCATCATTATCAACA
>JAAZOT010000008.1 GCA_012797605.1 Spirochaetales bacterium
AAAATGGAACAAAATAATACAAAATCAAATTTATATTCCCATGAGAATTTAAAATTTAGGATTCAAAAAAGAATCGGATATATATTTTCATTTTATATTATTTTCTTAATAATAGTAAATACCTTTAATGAGTTGTATATTTTTGGTGGACTTGTCTTTTTAAGATCTATTATTTTCAAGATTATCATGTTATTTGAAGCTGTTATATTTTTTTGGACTACAAAAAAAGGTTTGCCAAAAGTAAAGAGGTTTTTGCAAACTATTTTAATATTATTAAATGGATTATTAACTTTATTTTCAGATATAACTCAGATTTATTTTGGCTTAAGTTTTTTAATATTTGGTTCACTTCTACTTTTACAGTATGATTTGTTCGAATATAAATTCATAAACTATATTATTTTCATAGCTCTTCTTCTTGTTAGCGCTGTTTTCATATATAATTTTTACTTTCAAGAATCACCAAGCAGTGGAGGATTACTCTCAGAGGTAGAACAGTTAAAAGATCCTATAAAATTAATTGTTTATAAAACTATAAGTATTATTTCGAGGATAACATTTATTGCTCTTTTTCTTATATTATTTCCATCTATCTATATAGACCAAGCTAACTTTTTCAAAACATTAAATGAACTTGTTGTAAAGGAAAAAGAATCTTTAGCTTCTTTTGCAAACATAGGTATGATGTTAAATTCTACGATTCATAATTTCAATAATAAAATTGTCACCTTTTTATCTTCTGAATATATCATAACCTCAACCATAAATAGATATAAAGATCTTTTAGATCCAAAAGACTATGATAAGATTATAAATACATGTCAGATGGTTAAACATGCAAGTGATGAAATGACTTTGATGATTAAAGATATAAGAAATCTTATCAAAAGTAAGACAAATCAACAACTTCAAACCTATGAATTAAACAAAATAATGGAAGAGATAGTAAAACAATTTGAACTTTCTTATGAAAAAAAACAGATCGAATTTAAATTGATTAAAGAATCAGATCCAATTTTTATAAGAGGAAATAGCATTCATTTTATTCAAGTCATTGAAAATCTTATAAAAAATGCAATTGAATCATCGGGAAATCCTAAAATAATTATAAATACTGGTGCTGAACCTTTGCCTTTTATTGAGATCAAAGACAATGGAGTTGGGATCCCTTTCTGTTTTAACTGTAAAAAAAGGATTTGCCTTGATTGTAAAGAATTTCAAATAGGTAAAACAACAAAAAAGGAAGGTTCTGGAACTGGAATGGTTTATGTACAAAATACTCTTAAAGATATGAAGGCAAAAATGCAGATTGAAAGCGAAAAAGATAAAGGTACTTCTATAACAATAACTTTTACAGAAACTGCAACTAAAAAACTTGAAGAGATTGAAAAAATTTATCTAGATAAAGAAGAACAAGCGTTTAGTGGAAGTTAAATATCACTTCTTTTATCTATTGTGCCATCAAATCCCATCGTACCACCAGGGTTTAAAAGATTTTCTGGATCGAAATGATTTTTCAAAACCTTAAAAATCTCGTAATTTTCCTTACCTATGCTTGGCTGTAACCATGGTGCCGTCATTTTTCCTATGCCATGATGATGACTCATAGATGCACCACTTTTGAAAATAGCCTCAAGTATCCCTTTTTGGTATTTTATATATTCCTGCATATCCATTTTTCCGATAAAGATGAAATAAAGATTTGCTCCTTGTGGGTAAAAATGGGAACAGTGAGTCATACAGATGGTTTGAGGTCTACTTTTAGCAAATTTTCTGACTTCACTATGAACCTTTGGCAAGGTTTCCCAATTTACCCCGCACTCAAGAGTATCTATAACAATCCCATAATCCATGAGGTCTTCTCTCATATATGGATCTGTGAATCTTCCATGTTCCCATGCCTTTGTAACGAATCCTGTCGTGTAAAATGCTTTATATTTTTTGCATATAGAATGTATCTTCCTTTTAACTAAAGAAGTAAAGCTTTTATCTCCATCGCAGGTTCCAAGAAGCAAGCATTGTTGACCCCTTTTAAATCCTTTTAATGAGAGCAGTTTTTCAAATATTGTTCCTTCTATACCATAGAGTTTCATCGCTACTTCTGTTTCTTCAGGGTCAGAAAGCCTAAAAACACTAGGGAAACCAAACTGTCCTTGCATTATTTCACGAGTCGCATTTTGGGCATCTTCCCAGCTTTTGAATATGTAGGAGAACCTTTTAGTGTTTTCTGGCTGATGATGAAAGATTTTGAGAGTAACTTCTGTCAATATTCCAAAGGTTCCCTCACTTCCCATCATGATCTGGTCGATATCTGGACCAACTGCCATAGCTGGAAGTTCTGGGGTTTTGATAATCCCCTTAGGTGTTACATAGGTTTGGCAAATAACAAGATCTTCAATCTTCCCATAGTAAGTCGAGTTTTGACCAGCACCCCTTGTAACAACCCAACCACCAACAACAGAATATTCAAAAGACTGAGGAAAATGCCCACATGTATATGCTCTTTTCGCATTGAAAAGCTTTGGTGCGTTATTCAAAGCATGCTCAAGCTGAGGACCTGAAATACCAGCTTGAACTGTTACTGTGTGATTTATTTCATTTAATCTTATAACTTTATTCATATGGACTCTCATATCCAAGGTAACACCACCTTTTACCGCTTCGGTTCCTCTTGTAACACTTGAACCACCACCATAGACATAAAGAGGAATCTTCTGTTGATAACAATACTGAACTATCTTAACAATATCCTCTTCATCTCTTGGATAAACAACTATATCTGGTATATTTTCTATTATCTTTTCTCTTAACCTAAAGAGATCTATCATTGTCTTACCATAAGAAACAGCAGTTCTTGTAAATGTATCAAGTTTTACATTTTCGTTTCCAACAAGATTTTTAAAAAAATCTATCTGTTCCTTTTTAAGTTTGACTGGAACTTCAACATCAAAAGTTTCAAATCCAGTAGACAGTGGTTTTGAAAAATACTCATCTGTAAGATTAAAAGTCTTTTTCATTAAGGCATATAGCCTCTTATTTGGGTGCTTAAATTTATCTGGGGCTCCCCACTTAAAAATTGCTCTATAAGAATTTGAGGGAGGAGGTGTTTCGATCCATTTTGGGTAAAAATTCTCTTTTTTCATAAAATTCATCCTTTAATAAATGTATTTATATTTTATTTATTTATTTTTTTATTTCTTTAATTCTCACTGTTTTTAATATTTTAATGTTTTATTTTCTCAGTTTTTATTTTTTTTACTTTAGTCAATATAAAATTTTATTTTTAATCTAGGAATGACTTTCAGGGTATCCAGTAATCTGTCTTATCTCATTGTACAAAGGAGAAAGCCTTTTGTACATCTGGCAATATACCTTTTCATATAATTTCTCGTAAAGCTGGCTATTTTTTTCATCTGGATAAAAGACTTTACCATAGCAAACCATATTTTCAAGTGCAGTTTGCAATGTTGGATGGATCTTAGCAGCGACAGAACAGATAATGGCGGCTCCAAGACTTGAAGTCTCATAAGTTTTGCCTCTATATATGGGGAGTTTGAAAATATCCGCCGCTATCTGACAAATTTCATCTGCCTGGCTTGCTCCACCAGAGACAAAAAGCTTTTCAACCTTTATTTTGCCAGATTTTTCAATCTTTTTAAGTCCATCTTTTAATGCAAAGGCAAGTCCTTCTATTACTGCTCTATACATATATTTTTTAGTATGAACATCACCAAAACCTATTATCGCACCTTTTGCAAAGGGAGTCTTAAGACCTGGACTCCAAAATGGTTGAACAACAAGACCCATCGAACCTGCTGGTGTTTCTGATAATGCCTTGTTCAGTATGACTTCTGGAGCAATACCTTCTTTTTCCGCCTGCATAACTTCGAGATGACAAAATTCTCTTTTAAACCATGAGATCAACCAGTAGCCTCTAAAAATCTCGACTTCAGGGTTGAAATAGCCGGGAAAAACAGCGGGGTAGGCTGGCATAAAAGAAAGTGGTTCAAAATATTTTTTGGATGTTACTTGAACTGTTGCTGTTGTACCAAAACTTAAACTTGCAGAATTCGGGAAAACACAGCCTACTCCAAGAGTTTCACATCCCTTATCCGAACCGCATGCAATAACAGGGGTCCCTTCCAAAATACCAGTCAAATTTGAAGCCTCTTTAGTTACAGTTCCAACTATGCTACCAGCACTTACAAGTTCTGGTAATTTTTCACTTTCTATCGGAAATAGTCTTGTTGGAAGTTCACCCTTTTTCGCCCATCTTTGCTTTTTATAGTTAAATGGGATATGTCCAATCTGTGAAGCGATCGAATCTATGAATCTGCCAGTAAGTTTGAAGTTTAAAAAACCGCTAACCTGTAAAAACTTGTAAGCTTTTTTCCAATTTTCTGGCTCATTTTGTTTAAGCCAATTGCAACTTCCTTCTGCCTGAGTCTTCAAGATAGATTCATACATCCCAACTAGTTTATAAACAGAGGCTTCCAAACCTTTTGGTCTATAAGTTGGTCTTGCCTTTCTCTGATCAAGCCATGTTATAACTGGGCGAAGAGGGGTACCATCTTTATCGACCAAGACCATTGAATCTCTTTGAGTCGTGACACCAACTGCACATACCTTATCTTTAAGAGAAGTGGCTTTTGAAAAAACCTCATTGCAACCTTTAATGGTAGCATTCCAAAAAACAGAAGCATCCTGTTCGGCATATCCTGGCTTAGGTTGAAAATACGGCTCATACTCGACTTTTGATTTTTCTAAAATATTCCCATTTTGATCAAAAATTATGACTCTTGTGCTTTGAGTACCACAATCAATAGTCAAAATAAGTTTTTCTTCCATAGCACCTACCTTGTTTATCTAACTTTATCACAAGATTTTTACACTACATATATAGTAAAAAAAAATTGAAAGATTACAAGAAAAATCAAAAATTTTAAATAAAGATTAAAATTTTTATATTAATAATATTTTCAATTTTTGTTTTATTTTTGCTTATATATGATAATATTTTAGTGAACGGGAGTGCATATTATATGGAAAATTTTGTAAAGGAGTTTGATTCCTATTTTCAAAATTTTAGTTTTAAGGAAAGGGAAAAGCAGATTGATAAGGTTGATAAAAAAGAGTTTGATATAGTAATAATCGGTGGTGGAATAACTGGGGCTGGAATAGCTAGAGAAGCTGCCATTCGAGGTTATTCTTTCTGCCTTGTAGATAAGGAAGATTTTGCATTTGGAACTTCAAGCAAATCCTCAAAGCTTGCTCATGGTGGTTTTAGATACCTTGCACAGGGGGAGATTAAACTTGTTAGAGAATCAACCACAGAGAGGAACTGGCTTGCCTCAGCTTTACCAAACCTTGTTAGACCTTTAGGTTTTGTAGTAAATGCATATGAAGGTGGAAAAGACTCACTTTCAAAGATAAAAATCGCGGTTTTCCTTTATGATTTAATCTCAAACTTCTTAAGTAAATATAAAAACAAGAATAAACATAGATATTTAACAGCAGATAAGATACTTGAAATGGAGCCAGAAGTTAAAAAGGAAGGGCTTCTTGGTGGAGCTATCTATTATGATACAAATGTAGATGACTCAAGATTGACAATTGAAACTATAAAAGATGCACTTGCCATTGCAAAAAGCAAAAAGATAGATTCTTATGCCTTTTCATACTGTAGATTCATTGGTTTTGATAAAGATGAAAACAATTATAAACTAGTATATGTTCAGGATAGGATTGGAGGGTTGACTCATACTATCCGAGGGAAAGTAGTCATAAATGCTACAGGGATATGGATAGATGAGACCTTGGAAAAGGCAAATATAAAACAAAAATTTATAAGACCAACAAAGGGAGTCCATCTTATAGTAAAAAGGCAAAGACTTGGGAACAATAACGCTTTTGGACTTCGCTCGATAGATGATGGCAGATTTTTCTTTGTCATAAGAAGAGAGAACTATTCCTATATAGGTACAACAGATACAGATTACAATGAAAATCTCGATGAACCTGTTTGTGAAAAAAAGGATTGTGATTATCTATTAAATACCATAAATTATGTCTTCCCAAAAGCAAATATAACTTATAAAGATATAATCTCTGCCTATGCTGGGGTTAGACCACTCATATTGGAAGAAGGGAAAAGCGAGTCTGCAGTCTCAAGAAAACATATAATCTACGATCATTCAAATAGATTTATCACGATTGGTGGAGGAAAGCTCACCATTTTTAGGAAGATGGCGGAGGATACAATATTATTCTTACAGAAAAAAGGTTATATTGAACAAACAAAACTTAAAAAGAATAAACTTCAAAGTAATAAATTTAAGAGAAATAAAAGAAATATATCTAAAAAAGACTATTTAATAGCATTAAAAGAAAAAATTATCTATAAAGAAGAGCTAAATAAAGTTGGGATAACAAGGGATTACTTTGATTATTGCATAAGGCAATACGGTAAAGGAGCCTTTATAATCTTTGATTATATCATTAAAAATCTAGATCTAGGTAAAAGATTTATAGATGATTATATCCTAACAAAAGCGGAGGTTGTTTACCACTTTAACTACGAAATGGCTTTGACTATAAGTGATATACTTGAAAGAAGAACAGAAACAAATTGTCATCTTCACTATGAAAAGCAAAGGCAACTTGCTGAGAAAATCGCATCTTTTCTCATCGATTTTTATGGCTTTAACAATGATGAACTTAAAAAGCAAGTCGAAGATTACTGCGAAAGAATAGATAAAAATACTAGATTTTTAAGGGAAAATCTCTGAGAAATTTTTTTTATTTTTTTATTTTTAGATCTTAGATGTTTAAGAGAAATTTTAGTAAAAATTAAAAAAATCATATTTTTTTTATTTGGAATTTTTTAATGTAAAATTAAAAGTATAGATAAAATTCAAGAATATAGCTAAATATAAAAAGTATAAATAAAATTTAAACATATAGAAAAATCCAAAGATATAGATAAAATACAAAAAATATATGTAAGAATTCAAAATAAAGGATAAAGATGGGTAAAATAATTATTGGCATTCTCTTAGGAATTTTAGCATACTTTTTACTTGCACTTGGTTTTGTCTTACAGAAAAAA
This sequence comes from Spirochaetales bacterium, assembly GCA_012797605.1. Classification (GTDB taxonomy): domain Bacteria; phylum Spirochaetota; class JAAYUW01; order JAAYUW01; family JAAYUW01; genus Exilispira. The sequence goes on from JAAZOT010000008.1 coordinate 7,109, forward strand.
GGGATAGGGATCTTTTCAAAGGAAAGAAAGAGATCTGATTTTATACTTTGGATTTCTGGACTTATTTTGATAAACATAAATCCTTTTATCAACTTTTTCGCACTGAATCTTGCCACATCTTATATAATAAATGCCATTTCTGCGTTAACTATCGTTTTTACAGTTCTTCTATCTGCCATAATACTTAAAGAAAAACTTTTCCCCTCTGATATAGTCAATATTTTGGGTATAGCTTTAATGATTGTTGCAATCACATTAAAAACAAAAGATGCATCTCAAGTTATGCCAGCTTTTTCATTATCTTTTATATTTGCAATTTTACCGATAATACTTTTCCTTCTTATTCTTCCTTTTATGCATCTTGCAAGTAAGTTAAAAGAGGAAGGCAAAGGGTCGATGCCAGCTTTTATTAAGGTTATAATCCCTTCAATCACATCTGGCAGTATGGCTGGTTTTATGGTTGTTGCGATGAAACTACTTCAACTTCATAAAGGTACAAACTTCAGTTTTAGCTATTTTTCTTCTATTTACCTCTATCTATTTTTATTGAATGGTCTTGTCTCTTTTATAGCTATTCAGATAGCATATAAAAATGGTTCGATGATAATGATCGCACCTTTGCAGTATGGTTTTACCGTTTTATATCCAATAATTATATCACTTTTTTTGTTTCCATTGAAAAATGGTTTTAGTGAGTCATTCAATCTATTTTCTCTTACATTATCCATATTTATCTTCATCTGGGGGATCGTCTCAAAACATAGTGATTAATGAGTTTAAATTAATTTTAAGATTGATTTATCTTTTAAGAATAATAATTAAGAAAAATAATTAAGAATTATAAATTGAAATAATTTTTTTTATTTTTTTTGCTTTTTTGGTTGATATTTTAGTAATTTGCTTTATTATTATAATCAGAAGATAAAAAGAAGAAAATATGAAAATGGAGGATAATATGAAAAAAATTCTTTTGATTTTAGCATTAATTCTTCTTCTTTCTATACCTGTTTTTGCTCAAGCGCAATATAACTTCTTAGGTTTAGGCTTTGTTGGTATTTCTAATATACCACTTGGACAACTGGCAGGAAACGAATCTGCATTTTTTGATAGCGCAATGTGGGGAATAAATGGAAGATTAAAATTTTCCAAATTCTTCGGTGTAGCTTTCGATCTTTTCTATGTACGAACACTATATTATGCTAATATAGACTATGAATATTGGGTAGGTCCAGAAACTTGGGATGCTATAAGTCTTTATACAGAAAATACTGGTTTAAATCAAGATAGTTGGCCATATTACCATGATGAGTTTTTACTTAATATGAATATTGGAATATATCTTCCTTTAGCATTTTTGCAACTTTATTTCGAATGTGGTCCAGTATTTTATTTAACTCAACCAAGTGATGCATACGATACTGATCATGATTTTGCTCAATATTATGACTCAATCTATGGATCTGGTGGATTTACACTTGGCCTAAACTTTAAGATTGGTCTTGATATCTTCCTTACAAGATCAATTTCTATTGGCGCTTATATATTCTTTTTGGAACCTTCATTCCAAAACTTTATAGCTGGTATGCAAGGTAATGCCAGTGAATACATTATGAATAACGGATATGTTGCACTTGAAATAATGCTCTGGTTATAAGTTTTTTATTGCTAAAAATTTACTAAAAAACAAAGATTAAAAAAAGAGGCTACTTGCTTTAGCAAGTAGCCCTTTTTTTAATGAAAAAAATAAGTAAGAGATCTATTTATCGTTAAAAATATTCATTTGGTTATTTGACTTGCTTATTTGACTTGACCAT
>JAAZOT010000009.1 GCA_012797605.1 Spirochaetales bacterium
CAAGACCTAAGAGAATTAATCTAACAACCTAAAGCAAAAACTAGTAGGTAAACTTGAATAGGGATAAATTTAAAGGAATTTAAAAAAAATAGTCAGAAAGGAATAAAATCAGATTTTATTATGTGTATTGGTAAGATAAGTGAAAAATTAATCATAATTTTAAATATTGAAAAACTCATTTTTACTGATAAGGATGAAGATATAATCGAAAAAAGATGAGTGACCCACAATCTTTCGATACTCTTTCACCTCAGCTTTTCTCTAAATTTTCCAAACTAATATATCAACTATCTGGTATATACATGAAAGATTCCAAAATTGTACTTTTATCAAATAGATTAAAAAAGAGGATGAAACTTCTAAATTTAAATACATATGATGAATACTATAATTATCTATTGACTCATAAAGAAGAATATGAAAAATTTGTAAATGTTATTTCTACAAATGAGACATATTTTTTTAGATCGGAAAATCAACTCGAAGCTTTTTCTAATATGATACTTCCTTTAATAATTAACAGAAAAGGTTATGCAAGAATATGGAGTGCCGGGTGTTCTACTGGAGACGAGCCATATTCACTGGCTATAATGGCCGATACCCTTGGTATGTTAAATAAAGTAGAGATATTAGCCACTGATATAAATTCTGAAGTTATAGAAAAAGCAAGAAAAGGTATATATAACAATAGAAGATTAAAATATGTTAACCAACAAATATTAAATAAATACTTTGTTAAATTGGACGAAGAAAATTACAAAATAAACCCAAATTTGACTTCTAAAATTAATTTTAAAGAACATAATTTAGTAAAAGATGAATATCCGAAAAATCTCGATGTAATATTTTGTAGAAATGTGATGATTTATTTTAATAGAGATATTCAAAAAGAAATTGTAGATAAATTTTATAATTCACTTACAAATGGAGGGTTTTTCTTCATAGGAAATGCAGAAACACTTTATATTATTTCAGATAAATTTAAATACTTGAAAATAGGAAACAGTTCTGTTTATTATAAAGAGTAAGCCTATAAAAGTTTGAAAAATTTAGAATCTGTATTATCTATGTAGTTAATAAAATATGGTAATATGATTATGAAAATATTTAAGTTTTTTAAAAAAGATGAGAAAGAACCAAATAAGCTTATTTCAGATGTCATTGACCAATTTGTAAAAATAGCATCAATTGAAATATCAGAAAAACTTCAGGAGCTTTTCAATATACCAGTCATTTTAGATAATATTTCAAAAATTTCGATTTCTGTGAGTGAATTACCCCTTTTAATAGGGGATGTTGAAGATACAGCCATCTCAGTTATATTTAATATTGAAAATGAATTAAAAGGAAAAATTGCACTACTCTTTTCAAAAAATTCTGCATTAAATTTATATAATCTTTTGACTCAAAAAAATATAAGTACAATAGAAGATAATCCAGGAAATTTAAATAGCGAAGTTGCATCTTGCATTGAATCAGTGTCTTCAATCTTTTCAATGTCTTTTGTATCTACAATATCAAATCTTATTCAAAAACCTATATTTACTTCAGTTCCAGTTATATCATATTCATTCAGAGATTCAGTCATAAATGAAATTATCTGGGAGCAGGTAAATTCAGAAAATACTTTAGAAATTTTTATTTCTAAGTTTGTAATTGAAAAAGTAGATGGTTTTTTCCTTTATATCCCTGAGGTAAAATAAGGATGCAAGAAAGTAATAATAAAAATAATGATACTTTTAACCTAAAAAATATTGTATATGTCCCTATTGGGGGAATGGATTTTAATTATTCACCAAAGATCCTTAAGACTATTGTTGGCTCTTGTGTCGCTATTGCATTATATGCAAAACCAGATAAGTTTGGGGCTTTAGCTCATATAATGCTTCCTAAGTCAACCAAACATAAGTCTAATAACTATAAATATGCAGATTTCGCCATAAATAATATGGTTCAATTATTTTACTCTAAAAATTATAAATCAAAAGATATAATTGCCAAACTTGTAGGAGGGGCAAAAATATATTTTTCATCACAAGATTCTATAATTCCAGATATTGGTAAGGAAAATGTTCTTGCTTGCCGAAAACTATTAATAGAAAAAAATATACCTATAGTAGCAGAAGATGTTTTAGGAATATTTGGGAGAACAGTTCTTTTTAATTTGTTAGACGGTTCTATTATTGTAAAAAGCTTTAATGGTAATACTTTAAAATTATAGAAAAAATCCTTTATGGGGAAATTTATGATTGAAGATAGATACAAAAAAGCTTTTCTAGAAGAAGCTTTTGAATTAGTTGAAAATACAAATCAATTAATCTTAAAGTTGGAAAAAGATCCAAAAAATGAAGGTATTATTAATGAATTATTTAGATATATGCATTCATTAAAAAGTGAAGCTGGTTTACTTGGTTTTAATATCATTATGGATATATCTCATTTTCTTGAGGATATTTTTGATTATTTTAGAAAAACAAAAAAACAAATATCAAAAGAAATAATTTCTACTATATTCAAAGCGATTGATTTTATATTTGATTCTCTTAATTCCATTTCATCGACATCTACTGAAAAAAAAGAAAATAGTGATAGTATTATTCAAAATCTTAAGAAAATAATAAATGATTTAACTGGGCAAAATAAAGTCCAGCAGGAATATGATGAATTATTAGAAGAAAAAGAAGAGGAAAATGAAGCTAATCTTGAAAATGAAATAGAAGATCTAGTAATATCAAAAAAGGAAGAGGTTGATTTTGGAAATATAAAAAAAGTCTTTTCATTATCAGAGTTTGATATTCAAATGATAGAAAGTGATGAATCAGAATATTTTTTAATAAATATTTCACCTATAGAAAGTTGTATCATGAAATATCCTAGAATTTATCTTGTTTATAATAACTTAAAGCAAATTGGTGAAGTAGTAAAATCCAAACCAAATTTAGAAGAAGATCAAGAAGATTCTCATTATGATAACGCTTATTTTTTATATAAAACCTCTGTTGATATAAACTCCGAAGAATTTTTATCTTCATTTCAGGTTGATGAAATTGGCAAAGTCATAATACAGAAAATCAAAATACAAAGAAAGATAATTGAAAGAGAAAATGAAGAGATAGAACAAAATCAACAAGTCAGTGAAATAAGAAAATCAAGTTCAAATACATTAAGAATCGATATTGAAAAATTAGACAGTCTAGGAAGATCTGTTGGAGAATTAATTACAAACAGAGCTAAATTTGAAAAAATACTTGAATATACTCGAAGCGGAGAGTCACTAACTTTTATAAGTCAAAAATTGGAAGAAACAAGCACCGAGTTATTTAGGATATCTGATGAACTTCAATCTATAGTCATGCAATTAAGAATGATTCCAGTAAATGTAATATTTAATAAATTCCCAAGAGTTGTTAGAGATATTGCCTCAAAATTAAATAAAGATGTTGATTTTTTTATAAGTGGCGGAGACACCGAAATTGATAAAAAAGTAATTGAAGAAATACAGGATCCAATAACTCATTTAATCCGAAATGCCATAGATCATGGAATAGAACCGAAGGAAGAAAGAATTGCGAAAGGTAAACCAGCAAAAGGTAGAATTACTCTATCAGCATATCAAGAAGGCTCTCATATTATAATTGAGGTTTCAGATGATGGTAGTGGTGTAAATTATGAAAAAATAGCTAAAAAACTGAAAAAGTTATATCCAGATTTAAATACTGAAGTTCTTACGCAATCTGAACTGATAGATTATCTTTTTAAGCCTGGCTTCACGACTAAAGATGAAATAACTACACTATCTGGAAGAGGGGTCGGTCTTGATGTAGTAAAAGAACATGTTTCCCAATTAAGAGGAAGAATTGATGTTACTACAGAAAAAGATATCGGTACTTCAATAAAAATAATATTACCTCTAACATTAACAATATTAGAAGTATTGATGGTCAAAGCAATGGATTCATTCTATGCTATTCCAATATATAATATTGAACAAACGGATAGAATACCAATACAGTCGATTGAACAACTTGATAATTACGATATTTTACAGTATAGAAATGAAGTATATTCTGTTATTTACTTATCTGAGCTTGTGGGCAAGGAGAAAAAGATAAAAACAGAAGATGATCTTGTTTATATAGTAATAGTAAGATACAATAGAAGAAAGATATGTATATTGATTGATGAATTAATTGGTGAGCAAGATGTAGTAGTACAGTCATTAGATGAGGTTTTTAAAAGAATAAAAGGTATTTCTGGTGTTGCGATACTTGGTGATGGTTCGGTAGCGTTGATTTTAGATATACCAGAAATTGTTAAAGATTTTGTTACAAAAAATTCGTCATTAATCGATAGAATAGAACAAGAAAGAAGTTTAGCAAAAGTTCATGATGAGATAGTAAATAAATATAAGGAAGAGCCAAAATTAAAAATAAATGAAAATAACAAGAAGCAAATTTTTGATGATGAAAAAGAAGTAAAAACTAAAATTAATGAACAGAAAGAAGAGATAAAAAAAATGAATGAAAAACAATTTGAATTTATAAAACCAAATAATGATACAAATAAAGAAATCACTGAATTATCAATTTTAGATTTATCTTGATTTTATTAAAAAATGTTTTTAAATATATATGAGTTTCGGGGGCTATGATGAAAACTAAAATACTTTTAGCTGATGACCTCTCATTTATGAGAATGATGCAAAAAGATATGTTAGAACAAGAAGGATTTGAAATAATCGGGGAAGCTTCTAATGGTATTGAAGCTGTGAATAAATATAAAGAATTAAGACCAGATATTATAATTTTAGATATTACAATGCCATATATGAATGGATTAGAAGCGATGAAAAAGATTTTTGAATTTGATCCATCAGCTAAAATTATAATATGCTCTGCATTAGGGCAACAACAATTAATTATAGAAGCTATAAAATCAGGCGTAAAGGATTTTATAGTAAAACCATTTAAAAGAGAAAGAATCATCTCTGCCATTAAAAAAGCTCTTCAATAAAAAAAATTGATTTATCTTTCACTTTCATGTTTTAATAAAATTTTCTTAACATCAAAATAAAAATTAAATCCATATGGAAAAAGAGGGATTTTGAATAATAAAATCAAAATTGCAATAGCAGAAGATCTCGATTTTTTTCGTTCCGTTTTTATTGATATTTTTCAGGATGAAAAAGAATTTGTGATTGTCGGTGCATATAAGAGTGGTTTTGAGCTTTTAGAAAATATCGAAAAAATTCAACCAGATATTATTTTGTCAGATTTCCATATGGAAAATGGTACTGGTTTAGATATCTTAGAGGGATTAAGGGAAAAAAATCTTGTTATACCAGTAATAATAATTTCTTCCTACACTAAGCAAGAAAGCGAAGCTATTTTGAATTGTCTAGATAAGGGGGCAATCGATATCCTGGAAAAACCTACAGAACAAAGTTTCAAAGCAAGCTTTGATTTATTAAGAAAATCCTTATTAAAAAAGATAAGATATATATATAATAACACTTCTAAAATTAGCTTTTATAACAATAAAAATATTAAGGATGTTGATTATATTTTGATAGGAGCATCGACAGGCGGAACAAAGGCTATTGAACTAATTTTAAGATCTATTAAAAAACTAGAAAAAACTTCAATTTTTATTTCTCAACATATGCCTCCAAGATATACTAAAACTTTCGCTCAAAGATTGAATGAAATAGGGAAAAATAAAGTTGTGGAGGCTTTAGATGGGGAAAAAGTTGAAATGGGGAAAATATATGTTGCTCCTGGTGGTTTTAATATGATTTTTAGAGATAATAAAATAAAATTATCTGATGGTGCAAACTATATCGTAAGTCCTAATATAGATGTGATGTTCGAATCTTTCTTACCCTATTCTAAGAGAACCTGCGGAATTATATTGACTGGTATGGGGAGTGATGGAGCCCTTGGCTTAAAAAAACTTCACGAAGGTGGAGCCATAACAGTTGCTCAAGATGAAAGAACTTCCGTGGTTTATGGAATGCCAAAAGCTGCAGCAGAGCTTTTTATTGTGGATTATATCCTCCCTTTAAATTTGATTTCTGATTTTATCGATTCTATCTCAAAATAAAAAATATTTATCCAAATCATTTGATTTTTAAGACTTTAGTGTTATATTAAATAATGAAGGCGAAAGAGCTTCTTTTTTTCATTGGAGGAAAAAATGAGAAGAGTAATATTGTTTTTTATTATCCTCATTACTTTTTCATTTATTGTATTTGCACAGGATAATGGATTGGATTTTGGATTCAATCTTGGTCTAGGAACAATAGTCTATAATAATAATACATATCAAACCTTAAGCTTAAAACCAGATCTTGCTTTTGGCAAATTCGGTATCGGATTAGATATATTTATTATGTTTGATCAAAATTTTAATATAGTTCCAGATAACTGGGATAGCTTTGCAGACTGGATGAATAAGATACTTTATATTAGATATGGATTAAAAGGTGAACCTTTATATGCTCAGATAGGTATGTTTAAAAATGTTACTTTAGGACATGGGCTTATCATGTATAGTTATACGAACATGCTTTATTACCCTGAAATAAGAAAACTTGGTTTTGAACTAGACCTTGATGGCGCACTTTTTAATTTTCCATATCTTGGTCTTGAATCATTTATAGATAATTTACTTGATCCAGATATTTTGGCTTTCAGAATATATGCAAGGCCTTTATTATTTCTAGATATACCCATTATTTCAGCCATGAAAATAGGTTTTTCATACGCAGTAGATACAGATCCTATGGAAACAAAAGCAGATGATATGAATCTTTTAGATAATGCAAATTCTACTTCTTCCATTGGCATTGTGGGAATTGATGTTGAATTTCCTTTGCTTCAAAAGGATTTAGCATTTATTACTCTTTATGGAGATTGGGCATCTATTAGTGGTAAAGGTAGTGGTGCTGAAATAGGATTAAATAGTTACTTATTAAAACTTTTTTATATAGGTTTAGCTATAGATATGTTTGGAGATAATTTTTCAGGTCAATACTTTGATATTTTATATGAAAATTATGAAGTTAGAAATAATAAATACAGTTATCTTGATTCTGTTGCTGCTTACACTGGATGGAGAGCCTTTGCTTCATTATTAATAGGTCAAGAAATATTTTCTTTATATTTTGAAATGAAAGGAGATTTTTCTCCAAATCCAGTGACTTTAATTGGAATTTTAAAATTAGATAAAAGTGTTTTAAAAATTGTATCGGTTTCAGGGATGTTCATAAGAAGTGGTATAACAGCTTTTTCAGATTTATTTAACTGGCAAGGGGAAAGTCTTTTGAATTCATATTTAATGCTAAATGTTACTTTAAATGTTGGAGATACATCTAGTATTACATTAGTTTATCAAGTAACATGGGATGAACAAGGAAATCCTATAGCATCGACCCAGTTACAAACTGGCTTATCTTTTAATTTTTAATAAAGGAGGAAGGTATGAATAGATTTTACCTTCTAAAGGGAACAATAATCTTTTTATTTATTCTTGCATTTAGTTTTTCTATTTTTGGACAGGCTACTTCACAGCCTTCAAGTCCACCTGCTGGAATAGTAACCATTAAAATTAGCATAGGCGATGTTCAGGTTGCTATGGGAGATACAGCTACAACAGCAGCCCCTGCTTTTACAAAAGCTAAGATTAACATGGAATTAAAAGCTCCAACAAGGATAAAAACTGGTCCTGATTCTACCATAGAAATTCTTTTACAGGACAAATCTGTTCTTAAAATTGGTGCTCAATCAGACTTTCTAATTGAAACTTGGAATTTTGATCCAAAAACAGGAACGAAAAAAGGATTTTTTAAACTTTTTTCCGGAAAAGTAATGGCTGTTGTCACAAAGCTTTCTGGAAGTTCATCATTTCAGATAATTACAAATAATGGTGTTGCTTCTGTTCGAGGAACAAAATTTGGAGTAAATGTTAAAGATTCTCCTTCGGGTTCAATAATGGACTTATTGGTATTCAATGGTGCTGTAGCCGTTGGTGCTCCAGGGCAAATACCATCTTCAATTGTTAATGCAGGGCAGATGATAAGTGTTGCAGCTAATGCTGTTCTATCGGCAATTACAGAAATTTCGCAGCAAGCTTTACAAGAGTTCAGCAACAATGGGAATGCGCCTGGGATGGATACACTTGAAACCGAACTTCCAGATGAAGAACAAACATATGCCGAAGAAACTCAGGAAGGTGGAGAAACTCAGCAAACCACAACGACCCAACAGACTCAGACTACTGAAACTCAAAAGTTAGAAGGTGAGGAAGCAAAACAAGCCGAGCAAAAAGTTAAATCTGAACTTGAAAAATGGATTGAAAAATACTTAAATATGATTGGTGATTTTGGTTCTATAGTAATTGATGGCAAAGTCTGGTCAACATTTACTGTAAACACAGAATTTGATTTTGGTACCGTTGGTTTTGGTATATATATGCCAATAATTTATGGAAATGATCTTTTTAATCCAACATCATGGTATAACTATGAAAGTTATCATCTTGTTTGGGGAACACTTTCAGATTCATTAGACTCCGTTGGTAAGATTCTATCAATATTTAGATATTTTAGAATAGGCTATCCAGACGACCCATTCTTCTTAAAACTAGGTCAATTTGATGATTTTATATTAGGCAATGGAATGAATCTATATATGTATTCAAATATGTATGATTTTCCACAGACAAGAAGACTTGGGTTAAATATGAATCTATTACTTGGAGGATTCGGTATTAATTTAGCACTTGACCAGATAACAAAACCAGAGGTATTAGGAATTAGACCTTATATTCAATTTATCAAGGGTATTCCATTTTATTTTGGTTTTGAAATCACTGGTGATATCAAACCATTATATGATGATCTAATTTCTGATCCGGTATTTGGTTCAATAGGTACAGGTTTTACATTCCCGATAATTCGAACCCAAAGTTTCTTGAATATAATAATGTTTGCAGACGCAAGTGTTAACTATGTTTTCAAACCTTATGAAACTGAAAACAAATTCTATTTAACTAATGGTTTCGGCTTATTTGCTGGTTTACGAGGAAATGTTTTATTCATTAAATATAGGGCAGAGTATAGATTCTTAGCAGGAGAATATAAACCACAGATTTTTAGTTTTGATTATCAATTAAAAAGAGATGGTTATCTTGATTACTTTAAAAATTCAGCTACCCCATTGGATTTTTCTGCTATTTCTGATCTTATAGGTTCAGCAAAATCTGGTTTATTTATTGAAGCAAGCTTCGATCTTTTCAATAAAAAAATAACTGGTTTTGCTAGCTGGGCTCATTATTTTTATGATCAATCCGTAGCTACTCTTACAAATGACTTTTTAACAGCAGGAGTAACTTTATCTGATGAGTTATTTCCTCCTTTTGAAGGTGTGATTGAGATAATAAAACCAGATTTTTTAGTACCAGATATACCATTTTTTGAAAATCTTTCTATAACAGCTACCATAGGCTATACAGTAGCGCAAGGATTTAAGATATTTGTAACATATTCTATATTCTATGTTCAAGATGATAATGGTGTATACCAGCAACAACAATCTTATAGTGTAACGACTCAAGTTAGTTTCTTCTAGAAATTTTTTATAATAAAAAAAGGAGGTTGACTCGCAGTCAGCCTCCTTTTTTTATTAGATAATTTTATTCCTAATAATTTTATTTATCTACAATTTCAATAACTGATTATAATTTAAAGTTTTTAATTTTTGAAATAGTTGTATAAATTGATTAAAAGAAAGTTGTTGATTTGGATCCGATAAAGCAGATTCTGGATTCGGATGTGTTTCTATTATTAATCCTTTGAAACCCGCAACAATTGCAGCAAGAGAAAGATCTGTAACAAGAAGAGA
>JAAZOT010000027.1 GCA_012797605.1 Spirochaetales bacterium
CTCTAAGCCGATGCACCTCCCTCGAGGGTATTGTTCTCAAGCAACCAATCAAGAAGAAACATATCTTTACCGATTGGAAAGTTGCCGATTTCCTCACCCGTTATCAATATCAACTATCTGATTAAAAGATGCCATTTGATGAAAAGCTCAAATTTCTTCAACAAGCTATCGAAGGAAAAAAGAAATTAGAAATAGTTTACCTTAAAACCAGTGATGAGAAATCCAAACGAGTTATTGAACCATTTTACTTAGGTGAACTCGATTACCAGGGGAAAAATTTTTTCGGACTCGAAGCCTATTGTTTTAAAAGAAAAGAGATGAGACATTTTCGAGTCGATCGAATTCTTGAGATGAAAGAAGTTCAATGATAATTGCTATAGAACAAAAGCCAATTTTTTTGATAGAATTAAAAATTGATTGAGGTATTATTATGAAAACAACCCATAAAATAATAATCGGCGATTCAAGATGGATGAAGGAAATTCCGAATGAAACAGTACATCTTGTTGTTACCTCTCCACCATATTGGCAACTAAAGGATTATGGGAATGGAACACAAATCGGTTTTAATGACAGTTACGAGGAGTATATTAACAATCTTAACCTTGTATGGCATGAATGCCACCGAGTTTTGCATAAAGGATGTCGTTTATGCATAAACATAGGTGATCAATTTGCCCGTTCAGTTTATTATGGAAGATATAAAGTTATACCTATCAGAACAGAGATAATTAAGTTTTGTGAAAGCGCCGGTTTTGATTATATGGGAGCGATTATTTGGCAAAAGGTAACTACTTGTAACACTACTGGTGGGGCAACTGTTATGGGTTCTTACCCCTATCCTCGAAATGGAATTATAAAATTAGATTATGAATTTATATTAGTTTTTAAAAAATATGGAAGCTCCCCAAAGGTTAATAATGAAATTAAAGAACAATCTAAATTAACCCAAGAAGAATGGAATCAATATTTTCTTGGACACTGGAATTTCCCAGGTGAAAAGCAAGATAAACATCTTGCAATGTTTCCAGAAGAATTACCAAAGCGCCTCATTAAGATGTTTACTTATGTTCAAGATATTGTTCTCGATCCTTTTCTGGGAAGTGGAACCACCATGTTAGCGGCAAGAAATCTGAATAGAAACTCTGTTGGGTATGAAGTAAATGAAGACTTCTTGACAGTTATAAAAGATAAATTGAAAATAAAGCAGAGTACATTATTCCAAAAGTTGAACTTTGAAATAATAAAACAGGAAAATCCTAAAATAGATTTTAGGGAAGAAATAAAAAAATTACCCTATATTTTTAAAGATCCAATTTGTTTTGATAAAAAGATAGATCCAAAAAAATTACAATTTGGAACCAAAATCGATAATACTCAAGACGAAAAAAAGTCCTTTTATACGATAAAAGATATTATTTCTCCTGAGTTGCTTATATTAAATGATGGACTCAAGATCAAGCTTTTAGGAATAAAAGAAAAACCAGGAAAAAAAGAAAAAGCAATTCAATTTTTAAAGGATAAAGCCCTCGGACAAAAAGTATTTATGAAGTTTGATACCATAAAATATGATCATGAAAATAATTTACTCTGCTACCTCTATTTATGGAATAAAACCTTTTTAAATGCTCACCTCATTAAAAATGGTTTAGTTGATATTGACACGTCTATTGATTATAAATATAGTTCAAAGTTTTTAGATTTACA
>JAAZOT010000028.1 GCA_012797605.1 Spirochaetales bacterium
TTAGAAATCCGATGCTCTATCCTACTGAGCTACAGGCGCATTCGGGGAGAGGAGACTTGAACTCCTGACCCCTTGATCCCAAATCAAGTGCGCTCCCAACTGCGCTACTCCCCGTCAGCACTTTTAAATACACTATTTTTTATCAAAGTCAATAATTTTAAAATTTAAACCTTCATTTTATAAATGGATGTTTCTCCTTAAACATGCAGTAACGGTAAATTTGCTCTATTAAAATCAGTCTTGCTGTCTGATGTGTAAAAGTCATTGGTGATAGCGATAAAATTAAATCTGCTCTTTCTTTTACTTGATTTGAAAGACCGTAAGCCCCACCAATTATTATGGTTATTGATTTTGATCGTTGAACTATATTATCAAGTTTTTCAAAAAAGTTTTGAGAACTTAGCATAACTCCATTTTGATCACATACAATTACAAATGAATCTTTACTAATTAGTTCCAATAACTTTTCAGATTCTTTATTTATTTCTTCTGATTCTTTTAATCCAAATTCCTTAATTTCTTTTTGAATAATTTGAAAAAACGGAGAAATTCTTTTTATATATTCATTACAAATTGCAGATATATTTTGATTTGAAAGTTTACCAACTGAAATTAAGTAAATTATTTTGGCCATTTTATTCCCAACTTATTCACAACTTGTTAAAACTAAAAATGTTCAAAAAATTATACATATGCCTCTTTTAGCCTTTAATTTCAAGGTAATTTGAAAAGATTGAAAAGTCGATTATTAAATTAGTTTTTTTTTTTCACAAATTATTCACAAATTTTTAATTGTAATTTTTACACATATACTTGTTTTTTTACTCAATTACAAGGTATACTTGATCATATATTATAAAATCTGAAAAACAAATTTCGATAAGATACTGATCAAACAAATCAATAATTTCAATTGGTTTTACTTTATTATTTAATATTAGATAAACAGTTTTGATTGAGAAATTAAAATTTTTTCCTATGGTTAGCTTATATTTTACAGCGCTAAACAATGTTTTTATATATTCTATCTCTTCTACATAATCATTATATTCAGCATTTTCCTCATCTTCTTTTGCATCTTCACTCACTTGATCTTCTGAAGATTCTTCATCTTCACCTTCATTATCTAATATATCTGAAAAAAACATTTTTAGTATTCCTGATGGCAGAATTATTATAATTTTATTATTTTCAAGATATGGAATAAATTTTATTCCTCCTTCTTTTACTTTTGTTTTTAAGCTATTATCTAATAAATTAATAGTCCCTTTTAAATAATATCCATCCTCATTTTCATTTGAAAAAGTAGATTTTTGAAACCCCAAAAGACTGTATAAATCGTTATCTGTTTCCAATATCGAAATTAATGTTTGATAATCAAAATATTCACCAGATTCAGCATTGGCTAAATCTAAAAACTTTTTTGAGAATGAAAATTTAAAAAATATATTAACTTCACCTTTTTTATTTGATGAAATATGCTCATAAAATTCCACACAACCAGAAAGAATAAAAACTAATAAACTTAAAACAAAAAAAATAATTAACTTCCCTTTTATTTTCATTTTGATCCTCAGTTTTTAACTTTCTAATCTTATTTTGCTCCAGCCATCATCAACCCAATTTCTTCCATTGTAATATTCCCTGGGACAAATTCTCCACAAATAATGCCCGAAAAGAAAACAAGAACTCTATCAGATAGACAAAGTATCTCCTCTAAATCTTCAGAAACTAAAAGCACCGCACAACCTTCATCCCTTTTCTTAACCAAAAGAGATCGAATAAATTCAGTCGCAGCTACATCAAGTCCATAAGTTGGATGTGCAGCTATTATAATTTTTGGATTTGAATCCAACTCTCTAGCACAAATCAATTTTTGAATATTACCACCTGAAAGAAGTTTTATAGAAGTATCCATCGAAGGTGCAGAAATTTTAAATTTTTCAACAAGATATTTTGTCTTTGTTTTAGCTAAATTAATATTTAATAGTCCATTTTTAGAAATTGGTTCTTTATCGTAATTATTTAATATTGCATTTTCAAACAAAGAAAATGAAGGAATCGCACCATATTTAAGTCTTTCTTCTGGTATATGTGCAACACCTAAATTATTTATATCTTTAGCAGTTATATTTTTTGCAGATTTGCCAAATATTTTGATCTCCCCTTTTTCGCTTTTCCTAAGGCCTGTTAATGCTTCAATCAACTCTTTTTGTCCATTTCCAGAGACTCCAGCTATGCCTAAAATTTCTCCTTCATTTAAGTTAAAACTGATATCTTTAACAGAATATACTCCCTTGTCTCCCTTTATCCATAAGTTTTCTACAGAAAGTACCCCATCCTTTTTAACCTGCTGTTTTTTATTAAATGTAAATGAAATTTCCCTTCCAACCATCATCTTCGCCAAAGTGGCTTTATCGGTTGAAGATGGAGTAGTCGTTCCAATGACCTTTCCTTCTCTTAAAACAGTTATCCTATCTGAGATTGCGAAAACCTCATCCAGTTTGTGTGAAATAAATATAACCCCAAGACCATTACTCACTAAGTTTTTTATTGTCTTAAAAAGACTTTCGACTTCAAGTGGAGTTAAAACAGATGTGGGCTCGTCAAGGATAAGAAATTTTGCCCCTCTTATCAATGCTTTTATTATTTCGACTCTTTGCTGTTCTCCAGCAGAAAGTTGCCATATTTTGGCTTGAGGGTTTATCTTTAATCCATATTTTTCTGAAATTTCTAACAATTTTTCTGAAAAATATTTCTGAGGATTAAAAAATGAAACCTCATTCAATCCAAGACAAACATTTTCAGTTACTGTATGATTCTGAACAAGCATGAAATGCTGATGAACCATCCCTATTCCATGATTTATTGCATCTTTTGGATTTCTTATCCTAACCTTTTTCCCATCTATAAAAATATCCCCTTCATCCGCTTGGTAGATACCATAAATTATATTCATCAATGTAGTTTTTCCAGCGCCATTCTCACCCAACAAAGCATGTACTTCACCACAATTAAAATCGATAGATATTTTATTGTTAGCAATGACTCCAGGAAATTCTTTGTAAATTTCTTTTAAACATATATTTTGCATCTTGCAATTACCTTTTATTTAACTTGGATTTATAAATATTATAAATGGTTGGAGTGAAATTCACTCCAACCATAAATTTTATAAAGTTTTTATTGTTTTGGGATATTCCCTACAATATTGCTTACAAACCAATCAATATTCCATAGAATTTCATAGGAAGCTCTTACTCCAGCTGGAATTTTCAAGATGCCTTTATTATCCTTTATTGGACCTGTAAATGGATCATAAAGAACTGTCGCTTCTTTCATCTGTTCCATTCTTTTCATGACTAAATCATAAACAGAAATTTTTCCAAAAATAGCATCATTAATTGTTTTCGCTTTTAACTCATCGATAAATTTCGGATTGATCGGTTGACCGTATTCGCCACCAAGCAAACATGCTCCTTCTTTCATTAACCACCAGTAATCTCTATTGTCCCAAGTACCTGTATATATCCTTCTTAAAATTTCCTCATACATTATACCCCAATCGACTAACTGACCTGAGACAACTGTATCTGGTCCAAATTTCTGCATCGGACTATAATGTGAAAAGACATAGATCTGTTTTCCATTTTTAGTATGTTCCTGTCCGACATCTACAATGGCGGTTGAGTCTTCTGTAAAAGCAAGAGCATCAACCCCTTCTGAAATCAAAGACTCTGCTGCTTCTTTAGCTTTAGCTGGGTCATACCATGAAAAAAGCCATCTTACATAGACTTTTGCGTTAGGATTTGCCTCTTTTACCCCAAGTGCAAATGCATTTATATGTCTTACAACTTCAGGTATTGGATGAGCTCCAACATATCCAACTTTGCCAGATTTTGATAATGCACCAGCCATTAAACCATTAAGATAGTATGATTGGTAAAGTTCTGCAAAATATGTTCCAAGATTTTTTTCTCTCTTATACCCAGAACAATGCATGAAAATCTTATCTGGATATTTTTTTGCAGCAGCAACTGTTCCATCCATAAAACCAAAACTTGTTGTAAAGACAACATCACACTTTTCTTCGTTAATAAGTCTATCTATATATCTTTCGACATCTCCCTCTGGAACACTTTCGATATAGACAGTCTTTAACCATGGATACTTACTTTCAACATATTTTCTCCCAAGGTCATGCGCATTTGACCAACCATAATCACCGACAGGACCGACATAAATAAAACCAACCTTCATTGTTTTACCTTGAAAACTAGCTGATTTATCACCCTCTCCGCCTTTGGCACATGAAAAAAATAGCATCATAAATACAAGAAAAAGCGCAAAGATAGAAAAAAGAATAGACTTTCTTTTCATTACACTTCCTCCTTTTTCTTTGAATTATTATAAAATTTTTATGAAATTTATCAATAATTTTATACGATATTTTTAATAAATTTTACATAGTTTAACAATCCCCTCTTGTAAATTTTATATTATGAAAAGTTATAAAAGGATAACCCTATGACAAATTATGAAATTGAATATGAAAAGCCAAAAAATCTTATTTTGGTCGCTAAAAAAGAGAAAAAAGCAGATCTTTTGATAAAAAATGCAATGGTGATCAACGTATTTGATGAAAGCATTGAAAAAATGGATATCGCTATATATGACAATAGAATTGCTGGGATCGGCAACTACACAGAAGGCAATATCATTATAGATGCTCAAACCCTTTATGTAAGTCCAACATTTATTGATTCACACCTCCATATTGAGAGCACGAAACTTACACCGTTCGAACTTGCAAAGGCTATTATTCCACTTGGGACTGGAACAATCGTAGCTGATCCTCATGAAATAGCCAATGTGTTTGGAGTTAAAGGAATAGAATTTTTGCTCGAATGCTCAAAAACGATTCCACTTGAAATATTTTTCCTTGCTCCAAGCTGTGTCCCAGCCACTTCAAATGAAACTAATTATAGGACTTTAAACTACAAAAATCTAATAAAACTAAAAAAATACCCATCAATTTTAGGTCTTGCCGAAGTGATGAATTATCCTGGAATTTTAAGCTGTGAAAAAGAGCTACTATATAAAATAATTTCTTTCAAAAATAAAATAATTGATGGTCATTGCCCAAAACTTTCAAAAGAAAATTTAAATGCATATATCTGCTCGGGGATTTATTCGGATCATGAGTGTACAACAAAAGAAGAAGCATTAGAAAAATTATCGAAAGGAATGTTTATAATGATCCGTGAAGGTTCAGTTACAAAAGATCTTTTAAATTTATTACCAATAATTAATGATAAAAATAAAAATCGGATTCTTCTATGCACAGATGATAAA
>JAAZOT010000029.1 GCA_012797605.1 Spirochaetales bacterium
TTATATTTTAGATAATAGTTACGACAAGATTTATTATTCAACTTATTTTCCTGCTAAATTTGAAGACTATTCTGGTTGGCATAAATTTTTATCAAGTTTCAAAGATAGTAAAAAATATAGGTTTAACGAGATAGATGCTGTATTCACTGAATATTATATAACAGATCTTTTTTGTAAAAAATATCCTTCATTTATAATGGAAGATGATAGCGAAAATCTTTTTACAATAAATGAAATTTTAATAATTGACATTATGTATTATCTTCTGAATAAGTATATAGAGTATTGTAAAACAAATGGAATATCTCAGATCTTTTATTCCCAAAACGCAGATTTAACTATTGGAGTTGGCTTAAATATATTAAATAAAGATAATCCGAATAATATAAATGGAGAACAGTTAATTAAAAACTTTACAGATTTTTTTGAAAAATGGGTGTATCCAAATAGAATTAAAATGCTTTATGATATCTATAGAGCAAATAAATATTTTGGTTTTTTATTACAAGATTAAGGTCAATCAAGTTTCATTTTTTTATCTGCCTTTTTTACTAGCTTCATTATCATTTATTAGTTCTTTTTATTTTTTTTATTTTATCTTTTTTTTATTTTTTTCTGGTTTTATTTTCATTTTATCTTTTCATCTATCTAATCAAATATTTTTATTTGTTTTATAATATTTCAGTTTATTTTTTATTTTCTTTTATCCTCTTTTAAATTTTTATTAGACTTTTTAACCTCCTTTGTTATTATTAATCAAGTAAATAAAAAGGAGGAATCTTGTGGAGCAATATGATGCTTTTATAAGCGAGCTTTTAAAGATTCCAGCAATAACTGGTTTTGAAGAGAAAGCCGCAAAATTCATAGAGAAATCTATGAAACCTTTATGTGATAAAGTAGAAATCGATGTTATGGGCAATGTTATAGCCTATAAAAAAGGTAATGGAAAGGAAAAAGCAAAGATTCTTTTTGAGACTCATTATGACCAGATAGGCATAATGATAACAAAGATTGAGGAAAATGGAATCTTGCGATTTGCAAATGTTGGTGGTATCAATAAAAAAGCACTACCAGGGAAAAGAGTAAAGATATTTGGAAAAGAAGAAGTTTTTGGAATCATTGGAACTAAGCCACCACATCTTATGTCAGATGATGAAATAAAGAAGATTGATCCATTAAACAAACTCTTTATAGATTGTGGCTATAATAAAGAAGAGATAGAAAAGATTGTAAGTGTTGGAGATATTGGTATTGTCGATTTTGAACCTCAAAAGTTAGTTGGTTCATCTTATATGTCCGCTGGATTTGATGATAAGGCTGGAGCAATGGTTTTATATATGGCAGCAAATCTACTTTCAAAGATGCCACCATATCATGATATTTACTTTTGCTTTTCAGTTCAAGAAGAAGTTGGTCTTCGTGGAGCAAAAACAGCTGCCTATGCAATAGATCCAGATTATGCAATAAGTTGTGATGTTACATTTGGAGATCCAGTTGGAAATCCTTTTAAGTTATCTGTAGGTAAAGGACCTGCAATTTCTTTTGGACCTGGTCATACTCCATCTTTTGTTAAAAAAATAAAAAAGATAGCTGAGCAGGAGGATATTCCATATCAATTTGAAATCGAACCAAGACCAGGTGGAACAGATGCCGCTATCATTCAAATCTCTCGAAAGGGTGTTAGAACAGCATTACTTGGTATACCTCTTAGATACATGCATTCACAGATTGAAATAATAAGTACAAAAGATCTTTATAGAGCTGCAAAATTATATGCAAATATTGCAGTTAGTGAAGAGCTTTTAGCAAAAGATCAGGAGAAGAACGATGATAAATAGGCTTGAGATATATTCGAATATAAATGCTGGAAGCGGAAATGAGGATAAGATTGTCGAACAAATAAAAAAAGACATTAAAGATAAGGTTAAAGATATTGAAATAAATCCAATAGGCAATCTTATTGCAAGGCTTCCTGGAAAGACTAAAAATAATGTTTTACTTACTGCCCATATGGATGAAGTATCTTTAATGGTTAGAGATATTGAGGAAAATGGACTTATTAAGTTTTCAGCTGTTGGAGGGTTTATCCCAAAAATTTTACCAGCCACTCAAGTAATTATTGGAAATAAGAAAATTCCTGGTGCAATAGCAATAAAAACCCTTCATTTTTCTTCGGCAGCAGAACTATCTAGCGCAGATGAGATTCGAGATATGTATATAGATATAGGAGCTTCTTCAAAAGCAGAGGCAAATGGTGTTCAGATCGGAGACTATATCTATTTTACTTCGAAGTTTTTTAAGCAGGGTTCTTACCTTTTTGGGAAGGCTTTTGATGATAGGGCAGGTTGTTGTGCCATAACTGAAGCTATTTTAAGTGGTCCATATGAAACTTCTATTTATGCAAGTTACAATGTTTCGGAAGAAGTTGGCTTAAGAGGAGGATATGTATGTGCATTTGATGTTGAAAACCTACTTTTTAACCTAAATCTTGAAGGCACTACATGTTCAGATAGAGAAATTGAAAAAACTTACTCCCCTTCAACAGAACTTGGGAAAGGCCCAGCCTTCACAATAATGGATAATTCATCTATTGCAAATAGAAAACTTCTTGATTTTGCAATAGAAGTTGCAAAGAAAAACAAGATACCTTATCAATTCAAAAGAACAGTAACTGGTGGAACAGATAGTGGAGCAATAGCTTTGACTCAAAGTGGAGTTGCTTCCATAACATTATCAGTACCAGTTAGATATATCCATTCCCCTTGGTCTATTATTCATGAAGAAGATTATAAAAATTATATAAAACTTGCAATCGCTATAGTTAAAGAGGCTCATAATTTTAAGTCATAAAAACCGTTGAGGATTATAAAAAGCATGTTAGAATTATTAGAAACTGGGTAGAATTATAAATAGAATTATAAAAAAGAAGTTAGAATTATAAAAACTGGTAAAGACCAATGAAATTTACTGAATTTAGTATAATAATTTAATAACAAAATTAAATTTATGAGATCTGAAAATGATAAAGTTTAGGATATTAAAATAAAAAAGTACTGGATAGTAAAATGAAAAAGTAAATGAATTTAATTATATGAAAGAGAAAAAATAATTTAAGATTAGGAGAAAGATATGTTAAAAAAATATGGTTTTGTTTTTACTGAGTTTGGGACCTCTGGAAGAGAAGATAAGATCAGAGAATCAATAGCAAAATATCTGAAAGGTAAGGTCGATAAAATCGATGTCGATGTTAATGGAAGTTTAATCTGTCTTAAAAAAGGGAATGGCAAAAACAAGAAGAAACTAATGTTTGCTGCTCATATGGATGCTATCGGTTTTATCATTACTCATATAGATAAGAATGGATTTTTAAGATTTTCTGCGGTTGGATATCAGCCTTCGTATAGAATAGTATCAAAACAGGTAATCTTTGAAAATCAAGTTAGAGGGGTCATTGGAATTGAAAAAGATGAAGATTTCAAATCTATTACCGAGAAAAAGCTATTTATAGATATTGGAGCAAATAGTAAAGATGAAGCCGAGAAAATGGTTGAAATTGGCATGACTGCCATTATGGTCAATAATCCTTTTGAACAAAACAATAAACTTTTTTCTTCCTACCTTGATGATAGGATAGGATGTGCAATCTTACTCGAACTTATAGATAATATAAAAGAGCCATATCATGATGTTTACTATGTTTTTACCTCTCAGGAAGAGGTTGGTGTTAGAGGGGCTAAGACAAGTTCATACTCTGTAGAACCAGATCTCGGTATTGCTTTAGATGTTACAGTTGCTTCTGACACTCCTGAAGTGGAGTTTGCATCATCAACTTCATTTGGTAAAGGGGCAGCTATAAAGGTAATGGATAGAGGTATAATTGTTGCAAAAAAACTTGTCGATTTTCTAGTTCAACTATGCGAAAAAAATAAGATTCCTTACCAAAAAGAGATTTTAACTATGGGTGCAACTGATGCTATGGCTATACAGCAAACAAAAGGTGGAATAATCGCTGGAACTATCTCTATCCCTACAAGATATGTTCATAGTGCAAATGAAGTCTGTGATTTAGGCGATGTTGAATCTTCTGTAAAACTTTGTGGGAAGATAGCTGAGACAGAATTTCCATTTTAGTTATCTTCAAATGTGGTTTACTATTGTTTTTGCTATTTTTATAATATTATTTTGAATATATTTTATTTATTAAATATATTTTGTATAAACGATAAATGTATCTGTTTACCAAAATGATTTTAATTTAAGTTAAAAATAGATATGAGTGAAGAAAAGTTGAAAAAGGTAAATAAAGGGAAAAATTGCATATTTTGGTCATTTTCAGGTCAAAAGCAGTTTTTCCCTTACTCTTATAATTCTGTTTTTGGTTTTTATGAAACAAGAAGCAGCAATTTGTTAAAAGATTATCTTGCAAAAGGGTTGACTTTATTTAATTCAGATTTTTATCAAGATGAAAAAATAATAAAAAATTATCAGTCAAAAACTTCCCCCGAAAGGGTTTTTAATGCCATCTATTGTGGTAAATTAATTAGGCCTTTTACTACATATAAAGATAATCTTGATGAATATGAAAATCCAGATTTCTTAAGATTTTATTTCGATAATTTTGGCTATCTCTATGTGAATAATTTTACAAACATCTATGAGAATATTAATTTTTTCTGTTCATCAGAAAAAAGAAGTCTACTGAATCCAATAAAAATTTATAAAAAGGAAAAATTAAAAAATGATCTAAGTGAAGTTGAATATTTAATAGATCTTACTAAAAAAGAAAACAAAGAAGAAAATAAAAAAGGAAATAAAAGAGATATTGATATTTTCTACTTTGAAACCTTTCCATACTGGTTCAAAAAAGAAGATATTATAAGACTTGAGAAATATTATGAAGATAATAAAGATAATATTGAAAATTTTTCTCTTCCTCTGAAATTTCTTTATAAATATTATCTTGATAAATTTTATTTAAAAATTGGATATGATTCTAATAAAATAGTTGAAAGATATATAAATATTCAAAAAGCATGGATTTATCTAATCTTTTGCATTAAAAATAAAGAGAATTTTATTATTTTAGATGGTAGTTATTCGGATTTTAAGTTTTTCCCTTTTTTATCAGGGTATTTGCCACAGAAAAGTCGGGTAGACCAGATATTCGATCTTTACTTATTTGGTGATAACCTTACTTTTGGAATGGGGAAAAATATCCTTATAGTCAATAACCAAGAAAGGTTAAATACAGAAAATAGCTTTTCTAATCAACCTTATTTTAATCCATTTGGTTTTGAACTTTTGTATTCAAATATAAGAAGATGTATATGGCAACCTCATTATTCGGTTTTGTTAAGATATTTGTATATTATAGAAAGCAGAAAGAATGTTGAGGTAATTGGACCGTACATTTATCTTGAAGAAGGCAAACCTTTTACAATTCCCTTAAAAATTCCAGAAGAGATATTTTATTTTATATTAAGACAATTACCAAATAAAAAATAATATATTATAATAAAAAAGAAGAAAAAAATAACTTTATTTACTCTCATATAACCGAATTAATAAAAAAGAATTGGAAAAAGATATGACTTTATTTGTCATTTCAGATATGTTTTTTGGGGTTATTCTTGCTTTTGCAGCTATAATGTTCTGGGAAAGGAACAATAAAAATCAAAGCATGTTTATGTTAGTCTTAGCTGCACTTTTCAATTACCTATATTCTTTTTTTAGAGTATTAGAGCAGGTAAAGGTTATACCATCAGATTGGTTTTTTTCTATTGGTAATTTCCCTTTGATAAAATATTTAATAATACTTTTTTCTATGATTTTTTTTATTCTTGGCCTTTCTAAAATTAAAGATGAAAAAATTTAATTTTAATAAAATTGTATTTATTTCTTTCTTGATCTTTTCCCTTATTACTTTTATATTCAACTTTGATAACAAGTTAAAAGCAGATCCAATAATTTATGCTGAACAGTATTATCTTTTATATGCAAAATCAAATAACTTTCAATCTGTAAATATTGAACAAAATATTTTTTATCTTCAAAGAGCACTTATGGCTCCTTTTGCTCCAGTAGTTCAGGCACTTTGTAAAATAACTACTCAGGAACAATACATTAGATATAAGTATTTATTTAAAATGCACTGCAATTTCCTTATAATGCGAAGCTATATACAACTTGCTTCTAGGTTTGATAAAGAAGAAGTTTATTTTTATAATTATTTATATAAGGAAATGATTATAGAAAGTTTGAAAGTGGCAAAATATTACTATGAGCTTGCACTTCCTTATTGGCAAGAAGCCATAAAAGAGGCAAATAATGCAACAACTTTTCAAAAATACAAGATTGATATTCCACAATGGGAAGATGAACAGGCAAAGATTCTTTCTGGTGTCTATAAGTATGATGAAATAATCTATAGCAGACTTGAAAATCTACTGAAAAATTTAGCTTTCTTGGAAAATTGGTCGGATTCTTTCAATCAATAATAAAAAAATCATTGAATCCAAGGGATAAAAGTATTCTTTTGATATTAGAAGAAAGATTAAAAAATCTGAATTTTATTCCAAATTTTTTATACCTTTTTTGAAAATAAAGAAATTTGGCAAGAATTGATGAGTTAATCGAGACAAGGTAAGAACAATCGATTGAGATTGAATTAATCTTCTTGTTTATACATTCCGAAATTTGATCAAAAAAATCTTGCACCTTATTTTTACTATCACTATTTTCTTCTTTTAGTAACTGATCAAAATCTATTTTTGGAAAGATAATTATAATTTCTTTTTCCATCTATTTAGAATTTTTTATACTTTTATTAATTTTTTCTTTTTTACTTTAACCAAAAGTCAGAAACATTTCTTTTAAGACATGATTGATTTAAAAAGCAAGATTAAGTTTTATAATTTAATATTTTACAAGAAATTAGCATAATTTATTTAAATTTAAATATTTTACATTTTTCTTTTAGTTTTAATTGTTTCCATTAAAAATAGAAATAAATATATCACAATCTGGTGGCTCTTGAGTAGTTTTATTCTTTGCTTCAGAGAAGTTTATAGAATAATCAGCATAGTTTATTGATAAATCGTTCAAATAACCATTTATGGTAGTAATTGAACCATTTTTGTTAGTAAAGCTTAAATTTGGGTCAGATGACTTAGCATCCGAAATTTTATACCATTTACCATAAAAATTATTATAATTATAATTTCCGCCATAGACCTGTCCAAATATTACCATTTTATTATCACTTGTTATTCCTATTCCTTTTATTCTATGTTCACATATATTATTTGAATCTTTTCCAGTATAATATAGTATTGATTGCACACATTCCCCATTGGTTTTATTTAATTTTAATAGTATTGCATCTCCAGAATCTTTGTCAAAAGGTTCTATCCCTATTCTTCCACCAATATAAATATAATTTCCAATCACTTTAACGATATGTGTATTATTTCTATCATTATAAATATAATTGAAAAGTTTGCACCAGAGCAGGTTACCTTCTTTACTTGTTTTGAAAACAAAAAGCCCAGTTTGAACTCCAGTTACATAAAGTGAAAAATAAACACCAGAATCATCAATATCAATAGAGCTTATCCTTGAACCATAGAACGAATTTAAATATTTAATAAATACAACTTCAGAACTTGAATTAAAATTTTTTATTTTTGCGATAAAAGGATTCGATCCTTCTACTCCTCCTAAAAAAATATCTCCATTCGAATCTGCTTTTATAGCATAGGCTCTTTTTGATGTTCCAGATGTTATTTCAAGTTCATTTTGAGAAATTAAATTTAAATTTTTATCAAAACATAAGATTGGTATCTTATTTTCTCCTGTACTTCCAGAAACATAAATTTTATTATCTTGATAGTTAATTGTATAACCCATAGTTTCAGCTGATGCTATTTCATTTGAATATTTTCTCCATTTTTTTGATGCCATTAAACTTCCATCAACTGAATTTAATTTTATTAAAACCAAACTGTAAAATTGTCCACTTCCTCCATCTCCTTTAGTAACAATGTAAAGATTACCATCTTCATCTATATTCATACTTAAAGATGCTCCACCTGTTAAATCATTTTCTGTAATATCAGGTTGTAATATATTCATACTATTTAAACTTAACAATTTAACCCAGGATAATGTGTAATTTGAACCAATTTTGGCAACGATAATACTGCTTTTTGAATTCATATCTACTATATTCATAGAAGTATAAATATTATTAGCACTATCTATAACCATTGCTCCAGCTTTTTCATCATCATTATTTCCAGAATTTCCCAAGACTAAATCTTTGATTAAAGAAATGTCTGCCAAAGTAAAGTTATCATCAGAATTATCAAATAGATCACAAGATATATATAGAGAAAAAAATATAACTAAAATTATAAATGCGATTATGAGGTAACGATTTTTCATAATTTACCTCCCTGGATTTTTTTTCTTTGTAGTTTTATTACCAACTTCCCGAAGCTCCTCCACCACCAGAAGAACCACCACCGCCGCCATCTCCTCCACTTCCACCATCTCCACCTGAAGAACCATCACCACCACCTTGATCTAAAAAAAAGCCACTTATAAATAAGCAAATACCTGCACCAATAATAGTATAATTTAAAAAAACCTTAAAGGTTATTGATGCAAATTTAAAAACCGAAAATAAAATAAATCCGGCTAAGATATGAAATATAAAATAGAATAATGAAAATTTCCACGATAAAAGTTCATAAATAAACCATAAGAAAAATAAAGTAACCATAAAAAATCCAGAAAAACCAATAATAATTTTTGTAATTTTAACTGTTTTGCTTGAAAATTCTTTAACAATTTTATTATCTTGATTAAATCTTTCTGTCTCTTTTTCAATAAAGTAGATAGTTTCTTTTACTCCTTCAAAATATTTACCTTCTTTAAACTTTGGAACTATAACTTTTTCTATAATCAATTTAGCTTCTGAATCTGTTAAATATGGTTCAAGACCATAACCTACCTCTATCCTCATCTTTCTATCATCCATGGCAAATATTAAAATGATGCCATTGTCTTTTCCTTTATATCCTATTTTCCACTTTTATTCTAAGGCAACCGCATATTCTTCTATTGTAAGTGGTTTTGTAGTCTTAATAAAGCAAATTGCAAGCTGATTTTTTGTTTTTTCATTATAATTTTCTACCAAAGATTCAAGGTAAGTTTCTTCACTTTGACTTAAACTACCTGTAATATCAACGACCCACCCATCTAATTTGTGGAAATATTGTCCTATAATCATTTGAGAATTTAATGTTAAGATTAGAATAGTTATAATTAAAAATGAAACAATTTTTTTATTTTTAATTTTGATAAAATTCGTGACTACCATTTTCCACTTGCACCTCCACCTCCAAAACTTCCACCACCTCCTGAGAAACTGCTACTAGAATCATTTGAACTACTAGAATAACTGGTTGAACTTGAAGAACTAAATGAGTCTCTTTCCGATGAAGAATAACTAGTAGAAGATTTACTTTTGTCGGTTATAGCCCAAAATATACTTGTAATGATTAAACCAGAACAAAACCCAGAAAAAAACAGTAAAAAAATCGTAACGGAATTAAGTCCTTTTATTTTATAAAATTTTGTTAATACAATATAAATTAATATAATGGCGACAATATAAATAAAATAATATTTAATTTTCTTATTCTTCTCAATCAATATAGCAAATACAATGAATATACCCATACCTAAAATAAATAAAATAATCATTATTATATTAATATACTTTTTTTCTAATTCATGACCTATAAACTTGGTCTTTAAATATTCTATTCCTGATGTTTCTTTTTCAATATAATATATAGCATCTTTTACACCTTCAAAATATTTCTCTTTCTTAAAGTTTGGAACCAATACTTTTTCAATTATTAATTTAGCTTCGGAATCAGTTAAATAAGGTTCAAGACCATATCCAACATCTATTCTCATCGATCTATCTTTCATTGCAAATAGAAGAATTATTCCGTTATCTTTTCCCTTATAGCCTATCTTCCATCTTTCTGCTAAATTTATTGAATATTGTTCTATTTGTAATGGATAAGTAGTTTTTATAAAACATACTACCATTTGATTTCCCGTATTTTCTTCATACTTTGCTAATAAATTTTCCAAAATTTCCCTTTGTGAATCTTTTAATACATTCAAAGTATCTACAACTCTTCCAGTCAATTTTGGATATTCTTCTGCATAACAATTTTGGGAATAAAAAATTAAAAAGTTAAAGACGAAAAAAGCAAAAAGAATGAAAATAAAAAGATAATAATTTATTTTAAATAATCTTATATTTAACATAAATCTACTCTCCTTTTATATTTAAAAATGGATCTACCTTCCTTTAATAGATTAACTTTTTAGTATAAATTTGTCTTGTATACAAAATTTTAATTTTCTCATAAATTTACTATTTATAATTATTTTTACTTTCGGTTTTTATGAAAATGTCACCTTGTCTGACAATTCATTTTTATCGCCTTGTTTTATTGGAAAGTAATTTTTTAATATATCTCCTGTCTCTGAAAGACAATATATTATTGCTTCTTTATATTGTTTTTTGCTAAAAAGTTCAGTTATTCTATCTTTTAATTTTGACCAAAATTTTTCACCCACTTTATCATTTATATTTATATCACCATATATAGCAAATTTTCTTGAATTTGGAGCTATAAAGAGTAAAACCCCATTTCTATCAACTGTTTTATCCATTTTTAACTTACCAAACCATTCTTTTGCGACTTCGAGTGGATCATCTATATCATATTGACTTGATATGTGAACTCTAATCTCTGCTGAACTTTCTTTTTCTATTTCTGCGATTAATTTAGATATTTCCTCTATATTGTTTTTACTTAAAAAATTTAATGATCTTTTAATGTAATATTTTCTTAATAGATTCAAAATAGATAAACTCAAAATGAAAAAAAATAGAGAAAAAGTAAACAGATAAATAGGCATAATTTTTAAGTGAAAATCATCAAATGGGCTACCCCAGCTATATGGATGAAAAATAGGATTGAATTGGCTTACTATTAATCCGATAATAAGGCCAATAAGAGTCATAAAAACTATTACAGTTGATTTGTTTGCTTTTTTCATAAAAAACCACCTCTCCAAAATAAATTGATTCTATCAAAGTAATTTTTCGTAATCTTGCTTTAAGTAAATATGATAAAAATATTTTCAAATTTCTTGTAATCTATTTTAATATCTTTGATCAAGATTTTCAATAATATTTCTATTCATTTTATTGTTATTTTAGTTTGAAAATGAAGACTTTTTTGTCGATAATTTTTCTATATATGATAATTTAAAAACAATGCTAATAAATAAAAAAATATATATTTTAATAGTAATTATCTTTTTTTTAATTACTGTTTTTTCCTTATCTTTATCTGCTCAAACAAAAGATAATTTAATATCAATTTCGGATGGCTGGGATTTTAGTTATTATGAGAGTTTAAATAAAGATTTTACAGACTTAAAACTCATAAAATCGGGGGTTACTGATTTACCTGTCAATTTTAAGGATCTATTGGAAGATATTAAAAATAAAGTAAACAGAGGCGTTGTTGAACTTGTAAAAGTCGTCGATATTAATTATCCAGAATTAGAAGATTCCAAATTTATCGGTATATATCTAGGAAAACTCATAGATTGTAGTGAAATCTATATAGATGGAAATCTTGTTTCAAGAAACGGAATTTTCAATAATAAATACTTTACATCATGGAATAGAAATATATTAGTTAAAATACCAAATTTACTAAAGAAAGGGATAGAAAAAGTTGAAATAAAGATCAAAGTTTATTATTATCCTGAGGGATCTATACAGGATAACTTTTTACTTGGGGATTATTATAGATTAAAAAAAATAGAAAGAATAAATAACATTATAGATATTGATCTTAAAACAATTCTTCTAATAGTTTCCCTTTTATTTTCGATTATCTTTTTTTATATTGGTAGTAAACTACAAATCAAATATTATATTGTATTTTCTCTACTTATTATTCAACTTTGCATTTTTACTTTTATTTATATATTGACATCTTTACCATTGGATCACGATATATTTAACTATCTATTTGAATACAAATCAATTTACCTTTCAAATATTTTATTGATATTATTCATTACAGAATACTTAAATAAAAAACCGGATAAAATATTAAAAACTGGTATCTTAATATCAATTGTTGGATTTCTTTTTGATACAATAATCTTTAGTAGAACTATTAGGTTAAGTATTTATCAGCTATTTAACATAATACTTTATCTATCTTTAATATATCTTGTAGGATTTGTCATCTTTGATTATTTGAAAAATAGATCAAACACAGCCAAAGATATCTTACTGCCTATTTTGATATTGTTTGTAAGTTTGACAAATGATTTTATCTCTTTTAAGTATCCTAATCTCATTAAAAATTTCTATCCGAAATATGTTTCGTTAAAGTATTTAAATATTTATGGATTTCAATTTTTTGTTTTTTTGATTGCAATTAAACTTATCAAGGATCTTGTTAGTTCTTTTTTTAAGTTAAGAATTTTAACAAATGATCTTGATAAAATTTCCTCTGAACTTGAAAAAAGAAAAGAGATTTTAGCTGAAAACATGCAAAAGGTTTTAGATGAGACAAAAGAGAGTTTTTTAACTTCACAAAAATTATCTTCTAGTGGAAATGATTTTTCAAAATTAATATATAATTTAGTTAATCAAATAGACAATATGAAACAATCCTTGATTTTATCTAGTGAAAATGAAGAGACAATTACAAAAAAAACTCAGCAACTTTCAGCGATGCTTGAAAATGTTGAAGATGGTTTTAAAAAAACAAGCAAGATTCTTGAATTAGTTATAGAGAAGATCAATTTAATTATTGAAAATACAAATCAAATAGATACAATTGTTGAACAAACATCTCTTCTATCTCTTAATTCTTCAGTGGTGGCTGGTAAAGCAAAGGAAAAAGGTAAAGGTTTTTCTATAATCTCAGATGAAATAAGGAAACTAGCTTTGAAATCTGCTAATTTTTCTTCAAATGCGCATGAAGGAATAAATAATATTCTTAAATCTGTTGAAGAAGCCAGATCGCGAAGTAGTGAATTCTTAAATACATTTAATAAATACTTAAGTCAATTTAACCAACTAAAAGAATTTTTGGCGACAAATAAGCAAAATCATTCAACTTTTAATGCCAAAATAATAGAACTAATTAAAATAGTTGATAAAATTTCTCTTCTTGCAAATGAGATAGACGAGAAATCTAGAAAGCTTTTGGTAATATCAAATGAAAATATGAATATATAAACAAAAATATGAATATATAAACTATGGATAAATTTTTTGAAAATATAATTTCTTACCTCAAAATTGTTACATTAGCTTTAACGATTATTCTTCTATTTACTTTTGTTTTTGCATATTCAGGGGTTCTTCTTGAAAAAAAGGTAAAAACAGAAATACTAAATGATGATTGGCAATTTACATTTATAAAAAATGATCAAATCATTGAAAATTTAAGTATTTCTTTACCATTTGACATCTCAAATTATATAAATTTTCAAAGTGGGAAGGTTATTTTAACAAAGAAGATAAATTTAACCAATTTTAACAATCCAGCCATTAGATTGGGTAAATTAAGTGATGGAGTAGAAATCTATCTTGATGATCTATTGATATATGAATATGGAAAAAAGGATAATATAGTTTTTTCAGCTTATAATTTTGACAAGACCATACCACTTTTTAAGTTTGATAAAAATACAAATGAATATGAACTAAAAATAGTACTGTATATTTTAACAAATGTAAGTATAAATAAGCCTTTTATTCTTGGAGAATATGAACAACTTGAATTTCGAAGCACATGGGTAAATTTTTTTGATGTTATTATTAAAAGGTTTTTATTTTTAATAATTTTGGTAATTTCCATAATATTTTTTTATATTTCTTTAAAGGAGAAAAGAAAGGATCTACTGTATTTTTCTCTATCTAGTATTTTTGTACTTATATTTTCATCAAATCAGCTCTTTGAATATTTACCTATAAATTATATCAAATTCAACTATTTTTTTGTTTACAAATCTATGTATTTAATGGCTATCTTCTTCTTTTTATCTTTTTTTTATCTATCAAAGGAAAAATTAAATATTTTAGCTAAAATTATTATTATTCTATTCTCTATATTTTTTATAATTGATTTGCTCTTTATTAATAATTATTCTTTCAGGAGAAAAGTTTATACTTATGAATTATTCTTGGGTATTTTATCCTTTATATACCTAGTTTTTTATGTCTATTATTCTTATTTTCATTTAAAGAAAAAGGAATTAAAAAAATATATCTTACCTTTTACTATTCTTTTTTTTACTATAACAAATGATTTACTAGTATTTATTTTCCCAAGTTCTTATCCCCAATTTTATACTATGATTTATGGATTTGAGTTCTATATTTTAATAGTATCACGAATCATTTTGAATCAATTGATTCAAACTTATATTGAAACAGATAAAAAAAATAGGGAGATCAATAATTCTAACGAAGAACTAAAGAATTATTTAGATGGGATATCGAAATCAATAAATCTTTTGCAAAAAAATAGCAAGTTATTTGAAGAAACTTCACATGAATTGATCCAAAAAAGTTTTAATACAAAGGATGAAATAGATATTTTAAAGGAAAAAGTTAGAGATTTGACTTTGTTAAATAATGAAATTCATAAGGTAGATACAAAAATATTGGAACTTTCTGAATCACAGATTACTACTGGAAATGAACTTAGAAATTTGATAGAGCAAAATAGCTCAAATTTTAATTATATGAGAGAAAACCTAAATATTGCAAAGGAATTTTCGAATCAAATAGAAGATATATCTAAACAAACGGTCTTATTAGGCTTAAATGCATCAATAGAATCAACTAAAAGTGCAGAATTTTATAAAAGTTTTGCAGTGGTAGCACAAGAGGTTAAAAATTTGGCCTCAAAGTCAAATGACCTTGTTTACAAAATAAAGTTAATTGCTGATGATATTATTGTTTCTACAAATTCTGGTATCGATAGTTCAAAATTACTTTCAGATTATTTTGAAGAATTTTATAAGAATTTTCAAGAATTTATGGTTATTTTAAATCAAAATCAGATTATTCATAAAGGAATTGAGGATAATTTTAATGATATCTCTTTTTCGATATCTAGATTATCAAATATAATAGATGATCTAGATAACTATGCTGAAGTATTGAGAAATCAAATAATTTAAATACCTTGACAAATTTAAAATCTCTATTAGTTTCTTCTTGTTATTTTGCATTTATATTAAGGAGCTAAATAGATGGTTAAACTTCGCTTAAAAAGAGTAGGAAGAAGAAATCAAATTTATTTTAGATTGGTAGCTGTTGATGAAAGATTTCCTAGAGATGGTAGATTTATAGAAGAACTTGGTTCTTATGATCCTAGTGAATCTAGTTGGGAGAAAAAATTTCAATTTAAAGGCGAACCAAATTCTGAGGAAGTCGAAATAGCTAAAAATAAAATTATAGATTGGTATAAAAAGGGAGCTGAACCTACCGCAACTGTTTATAAACTTTTGGCAAAAAAAGGGCTTGTATTAAAACCAGAGCTTAGAAAACAGAAGTAGCGTCAAGATGAAAGAGAAAGAATTTATCGAATATATTGCAAAATCTATAGTAGATTATCCTGAAGATGTGAGGATAAATGTAGTTGAGGGGGAGAAGACTACATTATTAGAATTAAAAGTTAATCCTAAAGACATTGGTAAGATTATCGGGAAAAGTGGTTCCATTATAAAAGCCTTACGAACATTATTATCTAGTCTTGATTCGAAAAATGGAAGACATATTGCTCTAGAAATCAAAGAATAGGAGAACTTTTTGGTAGAACCAAAAGGAACCTGTGTAGCAAAAATCACAAAATTTTTTGGTTTGAATGGAGCAGTTTGTTTAGAACCTCTCACAGATATCAAAGAAAGAATTTATAAAGCAAATCATTTTTTTTTGGATGAACAGTGCTCAGAAAGTTTAAATGTTGAAAAGATAGAAGGTGATTGGTATCACCTTCATGCTATTTTTAAAGGTTTTGATACTCAAGAAAAAAGCAAAAACCTTATAGGAAAATATCTTTACCTTGAGAGAATAGATTCCAAAATTTTACAAGATAATGAGATTTTTCACTATGAAATTTTAGAATATCATATAGAATATTTACCAGATAAATTTTGTTTTGCAAAAGAGTTGTATATTTCAAATAATCTTATATATATTTCTATTTTAGTTGATGAAAAAGAATATTTAATACCATTTGTAAAAGATTTCATTGAAAAGATAGATAAGGAAAATCATATTATTAAAATTAAAAGATTTGATCAAATTGTAGGCAATTAAAAAAAATTGAAAGCAATTAAAAAAGCTGTATTAATATGAAATTTAATATCATTACTTTAATACCAGAACTTTATGAGACATATTTTAATTTTTCTGTCTTCTATAATGCTTTAAAAAATAGGTTATTTTCTTATGAAATAAAGAATCTACGAGATTTTGGTCTAGGTATTCATAAAAAAGTAGATGACTATCCCTATGGTGGTGGGATAGGAATGATCTTAAGAATTGAACCTCTGGTTAATTGCTTGAATTCCTTCTTAGAAAAAGGAAAGGTCATATTTCTTAGTCCAAGAGGTAAGACTTTAAATCAAAATCTCGCTAAAGATTTATCTCAAGAACCTATATTAACCATTGTCAATGGAAGGTACGAGGGGGTGGATGAAAGATTTATAGAAAAATATGTTGATACTTGTATAAGTATAGGTGATTTTATTCTTACTGGAGGAGATCCTGCTGCTTTAGCTTTAATAGATTCCGTTTTAAGGCATATTCCTGGCTTTTTAGAAGAAGATGCCTTGAAAGAAGAGTCATTTGAAGATCAATTGCTGGAATATCCACATTATACAAGGCCATATGAATATGAAGGGATGAAGGTTCCAGATATTTTGATTTCTGGAAATCATAAAGAAATTGAAAAATGGCGAAAACAAAAAAGAATAGATATGACTAAAAAATATAGACCAGATCTATTAAAAGATAAGTAAGTTAGATTTGCATTTGCAAAAATAGTTGTTGCAAATAAACAAGAAGATGCTAAATTCATTTAGCACATTTAATTAAATTGAAATATTAATTTTAATATAATTGGAGGATATAATGAATATTATTGACAAAATAACTAGTGAATATACCAATAAACCAATTCCAGCTTTTAGAATAGGTGATACTATTAAAGTTCATTATAAAGTTGTAGAAGGTGGAAAAGAAAGAATTCAACCTTACGAAGGGATTGTTATTTCTAAAAAAGGCAATGGTATCTCTAAAAATGTGACAGTTAGAAAAATTTCATATGGTGTTGGTGTTGAAAGAGTTTTCCCCGTTTATTCTCCTAGAATTGATAAGATTGAGATAATTAAAAGAGGAAAAGTTAGAAGAGCTAAACTATATTATTTAAGAGAAAGAGTTGGTAAATCCGCAAAGGTAAAAGAAAAATAATAATTAACTAAAAATATTGTTATTTATAAAAATTATAATTCTACTTTTTAATATTTTTTCAAAGGATTTTGTGCATTTTCAGTAATTTTATATTATCAATTGGATATTATTAAAGGGAAAAGAATAAATTATAAAGGAAGAGGATGAAGTTAAACTCTTCTTTTGAAGCATCTTTTCTTAAAGAGAATATTTCAAAAAACAACAAATCTTTCCCACTTGAACTAGGCAAGATATACAAAGCAAATATTCTTTTTTCAAAAGGAAATAATCTTTATTTTTCGATAAATGATCTTGTTTTTAAAACCTCTTTTATAAATACTTCCTCAAAGTCTATATATTTAAAAGTGATCGCAAACTCTGAAAGATATAAATTTGAACTTATCAAAGAAAATGTCTTATATGAAAAGACTGAAAATAATCAAAATAATTTATTAAATATGCTTAAAGAGAAATTTTCTCAAGAGGTCTTTGATAACATTTTAAAAAACTCATTTTATGACTTAGCTAAAGAAAATGTAGACAATTTAATTTTGATTCTTCAAAATTCTACTTTTACTTATAATAATTCTAAATATGATTTGCTTTTAAAAATTCAAGATGATAACTGGTTATACATAGAGTTTACAGAATTTGAACCATCTTCTTACAGCTTTTCACTTAACTTTGAATTAGATGGGAAAAAATTTATATCTGTGAAAGGTTATTATAAAAAAAAGGAAAATAAGGTTATTTGCAATTTTATAACTAATTCTTTAGACTTTTATAGGCAATCATTTAAGGCAGATGAAGAGTTGACTTCAATAAATAAAAATTATAGATGGCTTTGTAAGCAAAGATTTGAAGAAAATATATCTTTGTAGTCCTAATAATTTGATTTTTATGAAAAAAAGATTATTTTTAATTTGAAATAAAGAATTAATTAAAAAATAGAAAAAAAAGATAATAAATAAATAATTGATGAATAAAAAATACCCAAAAAAATATAATAAAAAATCTGTAGCATTAAAATATGAAAAAAAGGATATTGCACCTAAAATCGTCTCAAAAGGTGAAGGGAAAGAATCGGAAAAGATTTTAAAAATGGCTGATGACTATAATATTCCTATTATTACAGATTCAAACCTTACCGATAATTTATATCAGTTAAACATAAATGATACTATTCCAAAAGAACTTTTTGAGATAGTGGCTACTATTTACTCATTTGTTATGAGGAAAAAGGAAAATAAAAATGAAAAAGAAGATTAAAATTGAAGATATTAAAATAGGGATGCAATTTAATAGTCCAGTATACTTCGGATCTCAACTTGTCATACCAGCTTTCACTCCTGTTAAATTATCGGATATCGAAAGATTAAAAAGATGGAGAGTTTCAGAAGTAGAAGTCGATGATGATGAAGTTGTAAAGGATATTCCTTCTGCAAGACCAGTTCAAGGAGAAGAAAACCCAGCAAAAGGTGAGGATGTAAAAAATGAAAAACCAGATAAGAGGAAAGAACTTGCAGAAAGGTTGAAAAAATATGCTGCAGATGTTAAAAAAGTCGATACTCAAATATCAAATCTGCCTAAAACGACAGATACTGCTTCAATTGCTATTATTACTCAATACACAAAGATCCTTTCAATGATAAAAAATGTTTTGCAGGATATAAAAATAGGCCAAATAGCATCAAAAAATGATATATATGATATAATTGGACAATTGATAGATCTGTCTATTAATAAAAAAACTGAAATACTCTCAATTCTAAGCCATTTTGAAGATCCAGCATATGATTATTTAGTTGTTCATTCTGCAAATGTTTGTATTTATTCTATCTTAATTGGTTACTTTATGAATTTAAATCAATATAAATTGAATCAATTAGCAATTGCATCTTTATTACATGACATTGGTATGATGAGAGTCCCAGATAGTATAATAAATAAAAATGGAAAACTTTCTCCTTCAGAATTTATTGAGATTCAAAAACATACTATTGAAGGATATAAAATACTAAGTCAAAAGCAGAATTTTACCGATGAAATTTGTCAGGTAGCTTTACAACATCATGAAAGATTTAACGGTTCTGGATATCCAGCAAAAAGGCATGGAGAACAAATCACACAATTTAGTAAGATTGTTGCTGTCGCAGACTCTTATGATGCAATGACAGAGCCACATACATATAGAGAAAAATTTCATGGACATAAAGCTATCAAAGATGTTCTTCAAGCATCGAAAAATCTATATGATCCAGAAGTTTCTAAAACTTTTTTATCAATAATGAGTATTTATCCAATAGGTTCGCTTGTCCAATGCAATGATGGCTCAATCGGAATAGTTTCTCAAGCCAATCCTAATCTTCCTTTAAGACCAACATTAAAAATCATTGTAGATGAATTTGGCGATAGAGTTACGGATAAAAGGGTTGTTGACCTAGAAAAAACTCCAAATGTATTCATTACTTCAATAATCGATCCAAAAGAACTTAATTTTCAGATAGAAGAATTTTTTTAATTTGTAACTTTTAAATTCTTTGTTATTTTTCTCTTTAGAAAAATTTAAACATTTTTCTTTAATTTCGATAAAAAGAAAATCATAAATCTTTAATTTATTGATATATTTTATAAAATGATTTGATAATCATGAATCATAAAAAATCAAAGGAAAAATTGTGCATAAGATATATGAAATTTTTTCTAAAATATATGATGAAAAAAATGAAATAATAAAATTTGTTACCAACAAAGAGCGAAACATTATATTTTCTAAAGTCTCGGCTTCAGCTTTTTATAGTTTATTAATTTATATTGCTAAAAGAACGGACGAATCATTATTGATAATTCTTCCAGAAGAAAATTTGGTAGATAGAATCTACTCATTTTTGAAAGAAGAATTTAAAGAATTAAATAAAAAAATATCGATATTTCCGCCTTACAATTTGTTTTTTTATGAATGTAATCCTTCAGAAAAAAAAGATTCTTATTTTAGAATTGATGCTGTAAATACCCTAAGATTTAAAAAAGGAATTGTGCTAACCTCTCCACTTGCTTTAATGTATCCAACAATAAGCGTTGATGATCTTGTTAATAGAAAAATAATATTAAATTTAAATGAAAAAATTGATCCAGAAAAAGTAGTTGAATCTCTTATTGATTCTGGTTTTGAAAGAGTGGAACAACTATTTAATTTTGGAACATTTACTTGGAAAGGGCAAGTAATAGATTGCTATTTTTCACCTTCTGATGTCCCAGTAAGAATAATATTCAATGATTATAATGAAATAGAAAAAATCTGCTACATTG
This sequence comes from Spirochaetales bacterium, assembly GCA_012797605.1. Taxonomy (GTDB): domain Bacteria; phylum Spirochaetota; class JAAYUW01; order JAAYUW01; family JAAYUW01; genus Exilispira. Next base: position 20,909 of record JAAZOT010000029.1, read on the forward strand.
AACCAGACTCATTTAGGATATTGAATAGTATAAAACAGATAGAAATACTGCCAATTAATGAATTTTTTATAGATAATACAACAAAAGATAAATTTATCGAAAAGTTTTTTGAACAAAATGGACTTGATATTGATGCTGGAGCATATGTACATGATCTTCAAAATGGCGCGCTTTACTCTATTTTATGGGCTTTTAGCAATCTTCAGTCTTCGAAATACTACTTATTTACTCATCTTAATAAAGATAGTATCATTGGTGTATTTGATAATGAGAAGATTGAAAATGAAATTGAGACTGAATATAAAAAAAGTGAAAATGCCTATAAAAATATTGAGCTTAAAGGTTTAAGTTCTCCTAATCAGATTTTCATAAATAAAAACGAATACCATAGATATTTAAGGTACTTTAAGCATTTTATTTGTTATACTAAAAACATTGAAAGAAAAGAAAAAAACATATCAGTTGATACTACTCAAATAAATCTGAATATATCAAAAGTAGAACCTTATCAGAATAAATTTGAAGAATTTAGAATAATATTTAATTATAGAATTTTAGAAGGAGCGAAACTATTTTTTGTCGTAAATTCAGAGGAGAAAAAAAGACTATCTATATTATTCAAAGAATTAAAGGTAAATTATATTGAAGATGAATTAATAGAAGGATTTTATATTGAAGATAAAAATGAATATTACTACAATAGTGAAGAGTTAATTGAGTATAAAATTAGAAGTAAGGCTGCCAAATCCTTTCAGGTCGAATTTGTAGAATCCACTTTAGATATAAAACCTGGTGATTATTTGGTACATATAAATCATGGTATTGGAGTATATGAAGGGATAAAGAGGATAACGATATTAAACCAAGAAAAAGATTATCTTGAAATAAGATATAAAAATAATGAAAAAATCTATGTCCCTATTGAAAATATTGGTCTTGTTCAAAAATATATATCATTTGGTAAAGCAAAACCAGAACTTGACAATATCTCATCAAAAACATGGAAAAAAACATTATCTAAGACCAAAAGCGAGATAATGGAATATGCTAACCAACTTCTAATTTTATATCAAAAAAGAAAGGAACAAAAAGGTATAAACTTCCAACCTTTTTTAGAGTTAGAAAATGCTCTTGCAGATAGTTTTGAATATAAAGAGACATACGATCAAATGAGAGCAATAGATGATGTACTTTACGATATGCAACAAAGTTATCCTATGGACAGGTTAATATGTGGTGATGTAGGTTTTGGTAAGACAGAAGTTGCTGTAAGAGCTGCTTATAGAGCTGTATTAAATGGTTATCAAGTCGCCCTTATCTGTCCCACAACAATTCTTGCTGATCAGCATTTTGATACATTTTCTAAAAGGTTACAACCTTTTGGCTTAAAAATTGGTTTACTTTCCAGATTGGTAGATAGTAAAACACAGAAAGATTATTGTAAGAGAGCGGAAGATGGGAAGATTGACATATTAATTGGGACTCACAGACTTTTATCTAGTGATGTAAAATTTAAAAAGTTAGGTCTTTTGATAATAGATGAGGAGCATAAATTTGGTGTCGAACATAAGGATAAATTTATAAAATTAAAATCAGATATAGATGTACTGTCTCTTTCAGCAACTCCTATTCCTAGAACACTTCATATGGCTTTATCTAGAATAAGACCTTTATCTATAATAAATACTGCTCCAGAACAAAGAGTCCCAGTAGAAGTGTTTGTTGAACCTTTTAACGATTTTGTTGTAAAAAGGGCTATAGAAAAGGAGATAGAAAGAGGAGGGCAGGTTTTTTATGTTCATAATAGGGTTAAAACCATAATAAATGTAGTTGTTTACCTTAATAAAATCTTCAAGGGGGCAATTCCAATAGTATATGCTCACGGTCAGATGTCTGAGCATGAACTTGAATCAAATATAAACAAATTTATCAAAAAAGATGCTAAAATCTTGGTTTCGACATCAATTATAGAATCAGGGATAGATATCCCAGATGTCAATACAATTATAATTGATAATGCTCATCTTTTTGGTTTATCTAACTTATATCAACTTAAAGGTAGAGTAGGTAGAAGAAGTAGAAAGGCCTACGCATATCTTCTCTATCCAGAAGAAAATTTTCTTACTGAAATTGCCTTGAAAAGACTTCAAGTAATTGCTGATTATGCTGAACTAGGAAGTGGTTATAAGGTTGCTCTTAAAGATTTAGAACTTAGAGGCGCAGGAAATATTTTAGGGAAAGAGCAGTCTGGCTTCATAATGTCTGTTGGTTACTATCTATATGAAAAACTTCTTGATGAAGCAATTTCAAAGTTAGAAAAAAAAGATAATAAAAAGAAGATTAAAGCTGAGATAGAACTTCAATTAAAAACATCAATACCAGATTTTTTAGGTCTTTCAAAGCAGGAAAAGATAAATTTTTATGAACAACTTTTAAGTTGTGATACAGAAGAAGAGATAATACAATTTAAAAATAGATATAAAAATGTCATTGAAAATGCTCCAATCGAGCTTTTAAATCTTTTATTAATAACAGATATTAGAATACTAGCACAAAAAAAGGGAATAGTCAGAATCTTAGAATTTAAGGATAGTATTTCTATATTTTTTTCTGAAGCAAAAATAAATATTGATGTTTTTTTAAAATTTGTACAAAAGAATGAAGCATCTTTTAATCAACAGATAAATGATAGGATAGATATAATTAAAGAATTCCAAGAAACTGAAAATAAGCATAAATATTTAATAGAATTTATAAATAAAGTATTTCAAGATTCAAGTACTTGAAATGTTTTCGTAGTAGAACCACCTTCAAGATAATTATCAACAAACTCTCTAAGTTTTTGAATCTGAAATGGCTTTTTAATAAAACCATTGGCACCCATCTCTTTACATCTTTCAATTACAGTATCTTCGACAAGAGCAGAAATAATGAAAATAGGCTTATTTTTAGTGTACTGGTCTGTTCTTAAAAGTTTTAAGACATCAAATCCATTTAAACCTTGCATCATTATATCTAAAAGAATGATGTCTGGATTATTGTTTAATAATGAATATAAACCCTTTCTCCCGCTAGGGCAGGTAAATACTTTGTATTTTGCTTCAAAGGCATATTTTAATAAATTTAATAGGTCTTCACTATCATCAATAATAAGAATACTTTTCATCTACCCTCCATATTTTAAATTGCTTTATATTCTGATATTTAACTATCAATAAAAATTTTATTTTTCTTATTTCTCTTAAGATAAAATAAAAATCAAAAATTTCAAATGAAAAAATAAGAAACAAAAAAAATTAAATTTGATATTTTCATAAAATAAAATTAAAATGAAATTAAGATGCTGGAGGATTTATGAGAATAGCTATTCATATTACTCATGAAGCTGTTCAAAAAATCGGTGGTATTGGATCAGTCATAAATGGAGTTTGCACAGCTGATAATTATAAACAATTCTTTAGCAAGACTCTTTTATATGGACCTGCGTTCTCTTCAACAGCTGATGTATTTTCCAAACTTGGAAGAGGTGGACAGGTATTATATTCAAATCAAGATTCCTTCGATAAAGCTCAATATCACACTAAATTTAAACCTATATTAGAAAAATATTCAATAGATATAATTTATGGAACCAGGACACTTGCCAGCGAATATAATATAAATAAGATAAATGAGGTTGAAGTTTTACTTGTGAATATTCAAAATATGAAACAAGCTCAAATAGATGTTTTCAAATATATTTTATGGGAAAAATACGGAATTCAATCAGATAGGTATACAGATTGGGATTATGAGCAATATTTAAGAATTGCTATATGCTATTTTGATCTAATAAATGCATTATATGGTCAATCGTATGATTTTTACCATTTTTCACATGAGTACATGGGAATATCTTGCGGACTAAAGGTTATTTCTGAAGCTCAAGATTCTGGCTTAAAAAATCACAAGACAATTTTCTGGGCACATGAAGTTTCACCAGCAAGAAGTATAGTGGAAAATTATAAAGGGCATGATGTATCATTTTATAATGTATTAAGAGAATCAGAAAAGAATTATCTATCAATGGAATCTATATACCCTGAAATTCTTGAAAGCTATAGAACTCAATTAGTTAAAAGAACTGTTATTTTTGACTATATTTTCGCAGTTTCAAATTTAGTTGCCAAAGAGTATCAATTCTTAAATCCACAGGTTCAAAAAGAAAAAGTTAAGATTGTCTATAATGGGATATCTTTTCAAAGTATAGATTGGCAAAAAAAACAGGAAAGTAGAGAAAAATTGAAGAATTACATTGAATCAATTTTTAATTTTAAGTTTAATATTTTATTTACTCATGTTACAAGATTGGTTCTATCGAAAGGTATATGGAGAGACTTTACTCTCTTAGAAAAAATGGATGAAATTTTCTCTTCAAATGGGCTAAAAGGTGCATATATATTACTTTCTACACTTATTGGAACTGGAAGAAACTCTGGTGATATTCATAGGATGGAAAAAGAATATGGGTGGCCTGCACTTCATAGAAAGGGTTGGCCAGATTGTGTTGGATATGAAGAAGAAATTTATGATTTAGTTCAGATTTTTAATGCAAAATCAAAATCAATTAAAGCATTATTTATTAATCAATTTGGATTCGATACTAGAACCTGTGGAGATAGGATTCCAATTGGAACAAATCTTGTAGATTTAAGAATAGCTTCAGATGCTGAACTTGGATATTCTATCTATGAGCCCTTTGGTATTTCTCAAATCGAAACTATACCTTATGGCGGATTTTCTTTGCTATCTAGAGCTTGTGGTTCTTCATATCTATTTGATGATATTTTTAAAGATGAGAAATTTAATATTTATCATATAATAGATTTTTCTTCTATAGAGAATTTACAAACGGATGAGGTTAGGCATATTTTAGGTTCTAATGATAAAATTAATAGTTTAAAAAATATCACTGGCGAAAAACGAAAAATTATTGAAGATAAACTCTTTACTTTATATTGCGATGAAATATTCAATTTATTACCTAAGACAGATGATAAGAGAAAAGAAGTTCTTGAAAATCTTTCATCAAAGTCTACTTATTTTAGCTGGGAAGCAAGATTAAAAGAGATCTTTGAATTCTTATAGGAGTTCTTGATGGAAATTAAAAGATTCATAGTTGGACCACTTAATACTAATTGTTACCATGTTTTTATAGATAACCAATCTATTTTAATAGATCCTGGATTTGAAGATGAAGAGCTTTTAAGTTTTTTAAATGGTAAAAAGATAGATTACATAATATTTACTCATTATCATATAGATCATATACTTGGATATCACAATATAAAAAAAGTAATTCTGGAAGGTGCTAAAACTATTATTCATAAGAATGATTATGATTTTTTAAATGACCCCATGATTAATGGAGCTGGTTTTATAGGTTTTGATTTTGAAAAAATTGAAGATGTAACCTTTTTTGATGGGGAAGAATACGAGTTATTTTCTGGTTGTAAGCTGATTCATACGCCGGGACATACACCAGGTTCTATAGTTGTCTATTTTGAAAAAGAACAAATTATGTTTTCTGGAGATACAATTTTTGCAAATGGAATAGGAAGAACCGATCTACCTGGAGCAGATGCAAAAAAAATGATTTCTTCAATACGAAAGTTACTTCAATATCCTTCTGAAACTAAAATATATCCCGGCCATGAAGAGTCTACAACTTTGGGGAAAGAGAGATATTCTCTATATCATTATTGTGAAATTTGATGTTTTCTATCCTTCCTGTTCTATCTCTTCTTCTAATGCACCAAACAAAGTCGCTATGTCGCTATTTGCTGATTTTAACCTTTCGGTAAGTTTTTTCGCTACCGCTTTTAAGATAAGGTAGCCTATTCGAAAATTATTGTTTGCAAGATTTTCAAAACTAGAAGATTCAAGAACAAGAGTTACAACATCTGAAACTGCTCTAATTGTTGCAGTTCTTGCATCTTTATCTATAAGAGCCATCTCTCCAAAGAAAGCATTTCCTTCAGCATCTATTTGAGCAACTGCATATTGTTCTTTTGCAAAAGTTTCCTTTAATACCTTAACTGTACCTTTATGAAGAATGTAAAGGCAATCACCAATTTCTCCTTCTTTAATTATTATTTCATCTTTTGAAAATTCTAAGGCATAAGTTGCTTCCGCAATTAATTCAAGTTCTTCAAGGTTTAAATTTTGAAAAAGAATTACCTTTGAAAGTTTTTCTTTCTTTTCTTCTATCGATATTTCAATTTTTTTCATCATTCCCACCCCAAATTATACTACTTCTTTCAAGTTATCTTTAATAGTATTTTTTGTTATATATAATATTGCTGAATCTTCTTTTATTATATAGTCAAATGGAGGGTTAAAATATGGGTCATTTGCCCTTAAGCTTTTTATCCTTTTCAAATTTTTGACAAGTTTTTCCATATTTGGGGTCTTTTGAGCTTCTTTCAACGCTTTTTTCTTCCTCAAAAAGACATTGCCAGCATTTTCTATAATACCTATAGGCAGTAAATTCTTCCTTATGTAATCATCAAATAAATCCTTATAAGTTTTACCTATAAATTTATCACTTATAGCTTCAGATTTGAGCTGACTTCCTTTTGAAGGATTTATTAACTCATCAAATACCTGAGAAAATCCTTTTTTTAATGATGCTTGGGAAATTAGTAGATGTGTTGTATATTTTGAAAGTATTATTTCATCACAATATGCCTTTCTTAATGATGTTTCGAATTTTGTATCATATATTTCAACACATGTATAGATTTCTTTATTCAATGATTTTGCTATCAAAACAGTCATGACATTTTTCGAATCAATTTCACTTTGAGAATACCTTCCAGTATCATCTGCAAGAACTAAAAGTTCTGAAGCTGTCTCAATCGATGCCTTTTTTAGTATATTTTCATCGAAATAGTCACCATGAATATAATTTATTCCTCTAAATTCTGTTTCTGAAAGTATTCCTTGAATTGTCTCTGGATTTTCATTGTTTATCATTACTATATCTGAAGGTTCAAGTTCTGAATTAATAGTCAAAATTTGTTTAAGTAAACTAATAAAATCAGTTTTCCATCCACAGATAATAAAATGATTCTTTATATTTTTCACACCTGCTACTCCTCTTTGTTTTCTTAACTGTATATCTACAAGTATAGATGCAAATGTACCTGTAAATAGCGATATTGTTAATAATCCAGAAAAAATCCCTATCATTATGACTATTTTTCCAGCTATCGTTTTAGCTGTTATATCTCCATAGCCAGTCGATGTTATTGATATTACTATATAATAAATCGAATCAAAAAAATTTTTGATTCCTTCATTCATCCTTGCTTCAATTATGAAAATTACTATGGAAAAGAAGATAATAAAAGATATCAGTAAAAGAGCAATCTGTATAAACTGTTTTCCAAAAAATCTTTTTATTTTATTTAATAGATTAAAAAAACCTTTTTTCTTTCTCATATATATAAAAATCGGAAAAAAATACTTAAAAGATAAAGTTTTTGAAAATTTTGACCACTGAGTTAAAATGATCTTATAAGATGGAATATAGAGGGAAATCATGAAAAATAAAAAAGATAGAATCTTTTTTAAAAATTTTTTTTTGATTTTGTTACTTTTTTTAAGTATTGCAACCATATTAAAAATCGAGCTCAAAGCTCAATCTTTTTCTTTGTTCATAGATTTAAAACCAATTTTTCTTTCTTTAGATTCTGGTGGACCAGGAATAGGGTTAGGTTGGGAATATTATTTTAACAAAAAGTTTTCGACTTTTGGAAAATTTGTCTATATGAATTTTTTAGATGTAGGTATATGGCTTATATATTATCTTCAAGGTTTTAGATTTTATTTTTGTAATTCTAACTTTGATAAGTTTTTTTTTGGTTTATATGGAATAGTTTTATATGGCTCAGTTGAACAATCAGTTTCTTTAGTTTATGGATTTCAAATTGATATTGGATACAAATGGAGGATTGAAGGTTTTGAAAGATACTTTATAGAACCTCAAATAATATATATATATATAGTAGGTGAGCCACTGCTGTTTGGATTATCAATGGGTTTAAATATAGGTATAATCTTTTAAAATTTTAGTAAGAAAATGATAAAGATCAAATAGACTTTTTAGGCTAACGTATTTGATAAAGTATTTAATAAAGTAATTGAATAAATATAGGCAGAATATATAAAAAGTAAAAGATTAAATATTATTTTTTACTTGTACTTGAACTTTGTGAAGCGTTAGGTTGTTGCTGGGTAGAAGTAGCTGTATGCTGCTGTTTTTCATCCATGATACAACGGCCATTGAATTTACAACCAGATTCTATGATTATATCTGGAGTTGTAACATCACCATTTAATATAGCTTCTTTTGAAAGTTCTACTCTTTCCTTTGCAAATACAGGTCCATCTATCTTACCATAGCATGTTAATTTTCCTGTTTTTATTTCCGCCTTAACATGTGCATTTGGTCCAATGAAAAGATGTCCATCTGCATTTATTTTGCCATCGAATTTCCCTTTTATCATAAGAGACTTGGAAAACTTTAATTCACCAGTAAAATCAATATCTTCCGCAAGAACTGTATCGATTTCACTTTCAATAATCTCTGTGATTGTTGTCTTTGACATTTTTTCCTCCAAGTTTTTACATTATTTTATAAAATACATTAAGAAATAATTTATGAAATTTTCATTCAATTTATAAATTTGCCATCTTGATTTTAATTATTTTTAGAATTAGTCAATTAAAAAATAGTTTTATTGAAAGAAGAATTTATTAATATTGTGTCTCATAAAAACTTAAAATATCTTCAAATTTTAACTGTTCTTCACCATCAAATCTTACTTTTGCAAGATATAGACCTTCTGGAGGAAGCACAAATATTGAAGAAGTTTCATTAGTAATATTTTTATTTAAAAGAGGTTTGTGAATTTTTTCAAAATCAAGCATTTGAACAATTTCCTCTATTTTTATTTTATTCAAACCACACATAAAGGCAGAGCCAATCATAAATCTTACCTGTTTATGTAAAAAGGAATCTCCCCTGATAAATACGAAAATAAATTCATTTTTATGAAAGAGATTTGTTTCAAAAATTGTTCTGACTGGATTTCTCTTTTCAGAAGATGTAGTAAAAAACTTAAAATTGTGTCTTCCTTCAAAAATTTTAAGACATTGTTCAAACTTATTTATATTCAAATTTCCATTAAAGATAAAAGCTCTATTTAAGATAAATGGAGCAAGCTTTTTGCCAGTATAAATAACATATAGATAAACTCTTTCAATTGCTGCAAATCTTGGATTAATTTTTTGATTAGTTCTTTTACAGTTATAAAATCTAATATCTTTTGGAAGATTATTATTAAAGATAGTTACCACTTTTTCAGTTTCAAATTCCTTTGATAATGTAAATGAAACAACATTTTCAATGGCATGAACTCCACTATCGGTCCTTCCTGCAAAATAAATTCTTGTCAACTCCTTTATTTTGCTTTTATCTTCTATTGGATGTAACGATTTTATACTTTTTTGATTTAAACTAAGTAGAATATTTTCAATTTGTTCTTGGATTGTCTTATCTTTTTTTTGGATTTGGAAACCAGAATATTCTGATCCATTATAAGATAGGGATGCAATATAATGATAAAATTTATAGTTACTTTGAGACAAATCATTTTTATTCATGGTTCAATTTTTTTCTATTTTTTTTCTAATGATGATATAAACTTTGAATATTTTTCATAAAGCTCTTTTGCCATATCGAGAAATTGAACATTTTTATCTCTACTAGATCTACCTGATCCGAAAATTCTACCTATAATAGCTTTAGCATCAGACGCCACTCTTATCTTTTCTGAATCATCCTGTATATCAGATAGACCATACTTATATAGAAGAACACCATATATAAATAAAAAACCATTAAATCCATAGTTTTTATCGAGATCTGGACCTAAGAAACCAGCTGCTTCAATATTTTCCTTTCCACTATTTAATAATGAATATGCTTTTGAATAATAGTTATAGGCTTTTTTATATAATATATTTTTTAGCTCCCCGAAGAATTTTTCTTTTTTTTCTTCTTCTAGATCAGATGCAAGCCAAGCTGCCCTTAATGAAGATATTGCTATTTTAGTCGTTGGTGCGACTTTCTGAGGGAAAAACGCATATGTATATTGAGCCATAACTAAAGAAACAAGACCTTCTAGAATCTTTCTTTCTTTTTTAAAGTCTACTGGTCCAAAGCTATCATATACAAATTTTTTTCTCTTTACTATATCATTTCTTAATATTTCAATACTTGATGGTAAAATATTCTTAAAATCCTGTTCATATGTGCTATAAAAGCAATTTGGGCATGTGATAACAACATAATATAAAGGATTAACAGAACCATATTTTGGGGTAGGTATATATAGTCTTCTTAATTCATCAGTTAACTTGCCAGCATTAAGTCTTCCTCTACCAGACAGCATCTTTTCTATTCTAAATTTCTCCTCGCATACGGGACAAACTGTCTCATCTTTAGCGAAAAATGAAACCTTTGAAGAAGATTCAGACTCTTTTTCTTCATCACTTGTTAAATCATCGATATCGCTCATATAACCTCTTAGTATTTATTTATAATATTTTTCTTTCGATTATGACAAATCCTACAGCATATTTTCTTTCATGGGCTAAAGTCGCATGGATGTTGTATATGGAATTTGGATAGATAGCTGCAAGAAGGTTCTTTAAAGAAAATAAGGGTTTCCCAAGTTCATCATATAGAATTTCGACATCTTTCAAAGAATGAATCCTTACACCTGTACCAATGGCCTTAAAGAATGCTTCTTTTAAGGCAAATCTTCCAGCGTAATACTCATATTTTCTTATTTTTGTATATTTTAATGCTTGGACTTTTTCTCTTTCTGTAAATAGCCTTTCAATAAAACCTTCTTGTTCCAAAGAATTTGAAAATCTTTCAATATCAACGATATCGACACCGATACCAACAATCATTAATATCTTCCTAATTTATTTCTTACTATTTTTAGTTTAATTAATTAATTAAATTTTATCAACACTTTTTTTGGGAGTTTTAATAAAAAAGATGGAGAAGAATAAGGTAGAAATAGCATACATTATTGCTGTTAAGGTAAAAGAATATGCGAATCCTTTGGATTCTATTGTGCTACCTGAGATTCTTGCGGAAATCATCCAAGAAGAGGTCCAAACAAACATCTTCAAGGCATTCATAAGCGATTGTTCTGCTTTTGGAACATTTTCAAGAGCAAAATTATCAGATAGAGGGGAAGCCATATTCATTAGTGTTCCTCTTATAAAGAAAGCAAGTACGACAAATATTGGATTTTTGATATATGTTAATATGAGAATAAAAGGGATACTTATAGCTTGGGTCACAACTATAGTTATAGGTTTTCCAAGGCTTCTAGCTAAAATAGGACCTAACATAATCCCCAAAAATGTAAAAAACTGACTTATTCCATAGATTATACCTATTAAACTATCTGACATATTGAATACTATCTTAAAATAAAGATTAATGTAAGGAATAGTCAGTCCTGCCCCTATACCTATGAATAATGCTGGGAAAAGCAGTTTAAGATAAATTTTCCAGTTTGAAACGGAAAAAATAGCTTTATTTGAAGATCTTTCTATCTTTACATACTTTATTCTTGAAAATACAAATGTTGAAAAAAGTATGATAAGGGCGCCAAAACCAATAGATAATTTATATGACAACAATTCATTTTTTACAAAATAAAGAGTGATATCCCTAAAAAAACCACCAATAATATTACCGATAACCCCTGTTAACATGCCTATGGCACCATTTAAAGAAAAAAAATGCATCTGATACTCAACTTTAGTATTGTTCATTATAAATGGACCTGCTGCAACTGAAAAAAAGGTAGAAAACGCTCCTGTAAGTAAAGTTAAACTAACGAGAATTGAAAAATTATTGTTTAGTGCTATCGCAATATAGAAAAATCCAGTGAAGATTGGTACAATTGTAAAAAGGTACCTTAAGTTAATCCTGGAAAGAAGAAATGCAGCAGGTAAAGTTACAAGAGCTGAACCAAAAGCTCTTGATGAAAGAAGTTTACCTATGGCACTTTCAGTAAAAGAAAGAGATTTACAGTATAAGTTAAAAAGAAGACCAATAAGGTTAACTCCAATGCCAAACAATAGGTTGCCAAAGATGAATAAACGAACATCTTTTGAAGATGAATGAAGAGCAATTTTATATTCGCCAAATGCCTTTTTTGTCAATTGTTTCATTGATTAACTTTATTCAAAAGGTTTTTATTGTCAAGAAATCAAAATTTAATTAATTTATGCTTATATCTTCAATTACTGGTGAAAGAATAGATATAAGATCTTTTATTTTTAATATGGCTATAATACCTCTTGCCCCAGCATTTATAGCTATCTTTTCATGATTTAAAAGAGAATTATCAAGTAGGATCTTAATCTGTTTTTTGAAGCCAAAAGGGGAGATTCCTCCAACTTTATAACCAGAAATTCTTTCTGCCTCTTCGATTGGTGCAAGTATCAATTTCTTTTCTTTAAGAATGTTAGCAGCTTTTTTAAGTGAGATTTCCTTATCTCCACCGATAAGTGCAAGGTAATAATCTTTATCGCTTTTAATAACAATGCTTTTGATCATAGCATTAAGTGGCCAATTTAAAGAAGAGGCGGCATAAACCGCCCCTTTTTCATTGAATTGATATTCCTTTATTTCGTAAGCAATCTTCTTCTCGTCTAAAAATTGTATCCCTTTGGTTTTCATAGCTAACAATCAAAATATAACTTGTATTCAATAGGATCTATAGAAGATCTAAAATTTTCAAGTTCTTTTCTTTTTGTTCTAATCCATGAATCTATGAAATTTTCAGTGAAAACATTGTGTTCAAGCAAGAATTTATGGTCTTCTTCCAAAGCATTTAAGCTACCTTCTAGTGATGCTGGAACAGATTTAATTTTCTTTATCTCTTCTTCTGGAAGGTCATGAATATTAACATCATAAGGGCCAAAGCCATGTTTTCTTGGATCAATTTTGTTTTTAATTCCATCTATACCAGCCATAAGAATCGCTGGGAAGGCAAAATATGGGTTGCAAGTTGCATCTGGTGTTCTAAACTCAAATCTTGCATCTTCAGCACTAGTAGCATATTTTGGAATTCTAATAGCAGCACTTCTATTACCCAAAGAGAAGAAAAGATTTGTCGGAGCTTCAAATCCAGGTATGAGCCTTTTATATGAATTTACACTTGGATTTGTAAATGCGGCTAAAGCAGGTCCATGTGCCAAAATTCCACCAATAAAATAAAGAGCTTCAAGAGATAGAACGACATATTCATTCCCATAAAAGATATTTTTACCATCTTTTTTTACTTGAATATGACAGTGAAGCCCAGACCCTGCATCTTGAGAAAGAGGCTTAGGCATGAAAGTCGCAAAAAGCCCGTGTCTTCTAGCTATATTTTTAACAATATATTTTATCCATACTGTGTTTTCTATCGCCTTAAATAATGAAGTTAATGGGACCTCAATCTCATGTTGAGAAGGACCACCGACTTCATGATGGTGATATTTAAATTTAATACCCATTCTATCCATTACATCGATTATTTCCTGTCTAACTTCAAAATATCTATCCATTGGAAGAGCTCTATGATAACCTTTATGCTGAGGAATGGAAATATAAGAGTTTTCAGAAGTCCATTCATTGTTCCAGTAACCTTCTTCAGAATCTATATGGTAAAATGAATAATGAGATTTTGTATCATATGAGATTTTTGAAAATAGATAAAATTCATATTCTGGTGCAAAATAAGCCTCATCGGCTATTTTAGACTCTTTTAAGAAATCGATGGCTTTTTTAGCTATATATCTTGGATCATCCTCAAATTGGTGTCTTGTATCTGCTTCTTTTATCATGCACATTACTGAATAAACAGTTGATTCTGTAAAAGGATCCTTATGAAGTGTCTCAAGATCAGGTATCAAAACTAGATCTCCTGAAGATACTTTTCTAAAACCAGTCACTGAAGATCCATCAAAACCTATTCCTTCATTTAATAAATCTTCTGTAACTTCATCTTTTGAGATTGTGACTTTTCTAATTTCTCCATTTAAATCAATAAACTTAAGATCAAGAGAAAGAACCCTTTCTTCTTCAAGTGTTTTTCTAAGCTCATTTATTGTCATCATTTTCTCCTGTTTAATTATTGAAATATTTATCTTTTGTGCGATAATAGTATCAGATTATTTCATTAATGCAATAAAGTTTCAAAATTTATTTAAGTTTAAAGGTTAAATTGTTTAAAAGATTATTAATTTTAGAGGTTTTAATAATCTTTATTCTCAATAATTTCATTAAAAATGACGAATAAAAAATATGGAGTAAATAATGCGAGATATACATCAAATCAAACTTTTAATATTTATAATAGCAGCCATAATTTTTAGTTTATTGATTTCATCTATCTTATTTTTAAGTGGGATTGAAATAAATATTATAGTTGTTGCTTTAATTTTAGGGGTTTCCATCATATTTGTTACTACCTTATATTTAACTATCTATCTTGTTGATAAAAACTTCTTAAAAGAGATAAACGAGGCATTAGAAAAAGTAGGTAAAGGTGAGTTAACCTCTGGTAAAATCTCTTTTGAAGGTGCTTTTGCAATAAAGATAAGAAAAAATCTAGATAGTTTTATTGATTTTTTATCTGATACCTTAAAAAAAATTGAATTTTCGGTTCTTGATATAAATGGAAATGCTAGTACATTAAGCATGTTTTCTGAAAATATTAGCGAGAGAATTGCAAACGAAAGAGACACTATTAATGAAATAACAAAATCTATGACAGAATTAAAAGCTATTGCCGATTCCATTAAAGAATACGCAACAATTGCCAAAGACCTTTCAGTAAAAAATAGGGAAAGGATTTTTAATTCTACCGAATCAATCAAGAATCTTATTCAGTCTATGAATGAAATATCTGAATCTTCGAGTTCTATAAATGAAGTGGCGAAATTTATTGCTGAGGTTGCCGATGAAACAAATCTTCTTGCATTAAATGCTTCAATAGAAGCTTCTCGTGCAGGAGCAGAAGGAGCTGGTTTTTCAATTGTCGCATCAGAAATAAGAAATTTGGCGGAAAACTCTTCATCTGCCATTAAAAAAATTACAGATACAGTAGATAGACTTATCAAAAGTGTGTCAAAAGGTGTGAATTTCTCGAATGAAGCGAATGAAGCTTTAAATGATATTATAACAGGTATTAATGATACAGCAAAAACTATAGAAGAGATTGACTCAAAAATAACAACACAAACTCAGGTTACAGGACAAATATATGATGAGATAGAGAATGTTAATAAACTAGTTATTCAAAATTCAGAATTATTGATAGAGATGCTTACTTCAATTCAAAATCTTTCAAAACAGAGTGATATATTGAAAGAAATTGCCTCTTCCTTTAAGAAAGAACATCAAGATGATATGTCCAACCATATTTTTGGAGTCGAAAATTTTACTTCAACAGAGAATAAAGATTTTGAGTTTTCTAAAAATATTGGAACATCTAAAAATATTGATACTACAAAAGAGATTGATTCTTCAATTGAAATTAAAGATATCGTACCTAGATAAAAATTGAAATGACTCAGAAAAGATATTTATCTGCTTCTGCATATTTTAGAGAAAAATTTGGCAAAAAATTTAGAAGATTACCTGTTGATGCTGGTTTTTTATGTCCAGGAAGATGCATCTATTGTTCTTCATGGGGTTCTTTAGCATATAGCTCTTTTAAGATTGTAAAATCTAGTCTTGAAGAAGATAATAAATATATAAATGAAAGATTATCAAAAAGATTAGATATTGAACAAAGATTTCTTCTTATTAAAAATCAAGTAGAAAATTTTTTAAAAAACAATAAAGAATTTTCAATTCAATCATCTGAAACAAAAAATTTGCTCTATCTATACTTTCAAGCATTTTCAAATACATTTGATACTAAAGAAAACTTAAGAAAGATTTATGATTATGCCTTGAGTCTAGCAAAATTTGATGGTATTTTTATAGGAACTAGACCAGATTGTATAGATGAAGAAAAAGTAGAATTGTTAGCCAATTATTCAAAACATTATGATCTATGGCTTGAACTTGGTCTTCAATCTTCTCATGATAGAACTTTAAAATATATAAATAGAAAGCATAATGCGAAAGACTATGAAAAAGCAGTGAAGTTACTAAAATCTTATGGAATCAAAGTTATTTCTCATATTATTGTTGGATTGTACGATGAAAAGCAAGAAGATTTAATTAAAACAATTGAATTTTTGAATGAGCTTGAGATTGATGGTATTAAATTTCATCATCTTTATATTTTATCAAATACCGAAATATTAAAATATTATGAAAGAGGCATTCAGAAATTATTAAGTGAAAAAGAATACATTGTTCAAGTTTCAAGTGCTTTGCAATACCTTAAAAAGGAGATAGTAATATTTAGACTATTTTCAGATCCAGAAGAAGGTTTTATCGCTCCTAAATGGCATTTAAAAAAAACGGAATTGTTAAATGAATTTGATAAATATTTAGAGGAAAATGATATTTGGCAGGGGAAATTGTGGAAAAACTAAATAAAAAATTGAATAAAATTATTAAAGTTTTTTCAGTTTTAACAATTTTTTTAATTATATCAATTAGTTTAATTATATCAATTAGCTGTGGTTATAATAATGATAAAAGCAACTTTATCATCGGTATAGGTTCAATAAAGACATTGAATCCATTTTTGTCCAGCTTAAAAGATGAAAGAACAATAAATTACCTTATCTATGGTTCATTATTTTATATGAAAAACCATATTTTTAAATTTGAACCTTTTATTGCTAAAAAATTTTCTTTTTATGAGAATAAGATAATAGTAGAAATAAATGATGATATCTATGATTCAGATGAAAACTCGATTAATAGCCAGTTTTTATCAAAATATTTTAATTACCTTCAAAAAAAGTCATTAAATGATGATGACTCTTTTATACCAGATATTAAAGGATTAATAATAGAAAATGATGAAAACAATCTTGTTGTTAAATTTAATGATAAGCTATCTCAGGTTGAAAGGATACAAAAAGTTGGACACCTTTTTACTTTACCTATTTTAAGTCCAAGTGTTTTCGAAAAGATTGAAGAAAAAGAAGAGAATTTTTATCATTATGGAAATTTAGAGGATCAAAAGATACCAATTGTTTCAACTGGCAAGTGGAAAATAAAAGAGATGAACTCGGAATATATTGAGATTGAGAAATTTTATAAAGGGAAAAAAAATAAAATAAAAAAAGAAGAAAAAACAATTTTATTTAAGATAATAAAAGATAACAATCAAATTTTAGAGGATCTCATAGACAAAAAAATAGACTTGTGTTTTGGGGATCAAATAGATGCTCAGTTTTTACAAAATTTTTATACTATTAAAAAAATCGCAATCAATGATCCAGAATCTTTTTATGCTTTGTTTTTTAACTTCCAAAGTTCCAATATAGATAATAAGAAAATCATTGAAGATCTGAATTTTAGAAAGTTTATCTATAACATTATTAATAAAGATATTAAAAACAGAAGAATTAATTCTGAGCTTTATATAACTCCAGCCCATCTTATTAAGAGAGGAATTAGCTCTATAGATAAAAAATATTTAAATGAATTTATAAAAAATTATCAGAATAGTTTTTCATTATTCGCTATTTCTGATGATACTTTTGCCTTATCTTTAATGCAAAGTATAAATGATATTCTTACTTCAAAAGGATTAAATATAAATGCATATGGAGAAAATTTAAATAATATGATTGCAAGAATATATGCTACTAAAAATTGGGACTTTTTTATAACGACTCTTTCGATAGATTATCCATTTTTAATTGATTTTGAACTATATGATCCCTTTAGTTTTCAGCATATATTTAATGTTAATCTTGATAAAAATATAGATCTTCTTTTGCCATTCGAAAGCGAAATTTATAATAACTTAGAGCAAAATGTAGAACTAATAATTAAAAATCCAAAGAAAATATATAATGAAATTGAAAAACAAATCCATAAAAACTATTACTTTATTCCTTTGATAGAAGATAAAGTATACCTTTTTTTCAATAGAAAAATTAAAATAAAAAATGCTGAAATTTTAAATAAAGGCTATTTTATTCATTATATATTTGATTAAATATTGACAAAATATAAAGCATGATTAAATTCAAATTAGTTTATTAAAATAATAAAGTGAGTTTTGGAGGCGTTTATCAAAACAACAGAATTGGAATATGTTATTCTTGGTTTAGTATCTATGAATGATTTTTCTGGCTATGACATTAAAAAGATTTTTGACAAATCTTACATCATCCGTTGGTCAGCTTCCCCAGGTTCCATTTACCCAGCATTAAAAAGACTAGAAAAAAGAGGTTTATTAAAAAGTAAAAGAATATTGGATGGCAAAATTCCAAAAGAAGTATATTCAATAACCGAAGAAGGTAAAATAAAGATTAAAGAGTGGTTAAAAGAACCTTTTAAGGGGAATGCTATCACCAGGTTTGGTCTTGAGTTAAAACTTCTATTTTTACATAATCTGACCAATCAAGAAAGAAAAGTGTTCCTCACTAGACAAATAGAGGAAATCAACAAATGCATAGACAATCTACCTAAATGGAAGATTGAGATGGATGTAAAAAATAGGTATAGAGACATGCTCTATGAAGAAAAATTAAGAGAATTTAAGCAAAACATTAAATTCATTGAAAGTCTTTTGGAAATATAAGATTTAGAGGCCTCTAATGAACAACAAGATACTTTTACTATTGGTTTTCTTAACTTTTACCTTGCTTTTTTCCTGTCAAACTTATAAGTATAATATCACTGATTCGACTGGAAATCTTTATTCACCTGAAAAACTTCTACTTGAAGGGCAACTTGCCTTTGATAATCAATCTTATGATGTGGCTATAAAATATTTTATGACTATCTTAGAAAAATACCCAGATAATAAAGAATTTACCTCCTGGGCATGTTATGAGATAGGTTTTGTTTATTTTACAATGAAAAAGTATGATCTTGCAAAGCAATGGTTTACAAAAGTCTTAGAACAATATAATGGTTCAAATGCCGCTGTTAAACTTGCAACATATATGCTCCAAAAGATTGAAGAAATAATGAAAAAAAAGAAGTAAATTATGAAGATATTCCTAGACACCGCGAATTTAGATGAAATAAAAAATGGCGTTGATCTTGGTTTAATAGATGGTGTTACAACAAATCCAACATTGATCTCAAAAGAAAATGTTGACTTCAAAACTAGAATTAAAGAGATTTGTGATTTAGTTAAAGGACCTACCTCAGCAGAAGTCATTGGAACAAATCACATGCAGATGATAGAAGAAGCAAGAATTTTGGCTTCTATCTCCCCTTATGTGGTTGTAAAAATTCCAATGACTGAAGAGGGGATTAAAGCCACTAAAATTTTATCATCAGAAGGAATAAAAACAAACCTCACCTTGATATTCACTCCTTTGCAAGCTTTGGTTGCCGCAAAAGCAGGAGCTACTTATGTCTCTCCTTTTGTGGGAAGACTCGACGATATTAGTAACGAAGGGATGAAACTTGTTGAAGATATAAAAAAAATTTTTATGAATTATTCCTTTCAAACTCAAATTATAGTAGCTTCAATAAGGCATCCAGAACATATTCTTAGAGCAGCAAAAATCGGTGCCGATATTGTAACTGTACCTTTGAATGTTCTTTTAAAAATTATGAAACATCCTTTAACAGATATTGGGCTTGAGACATTTTTAAAAGATTGGGAAAAATATAAAAATAGATAGCCATCTTTCAATTATATTTCTTATTTTTCTTTATGGAGAGTCCTATGGATGATACTATGAATCCTCTGGGTCTTGAACAGCTAATCTTTTCAATTTTTTCAGAATATACAAGATCTGGTTCAATTTTCAATATAGCCAATAACTATTTTTATAGACCATCATCAAAAGGTAGAATAAATTTTTGGGGCAAATACTTGGACTTACCAATCGGTGTAGCCGCAGGTCCTCATACTCAGCTTTCTCAAAATATAATTAGTAGTTTTTTAACTGGTGCTAGATTCATTGAACTTAAAACAGTTCAAGATAACGATAACATTCAAGTAGATAAACCTTGCATCTACGCGGCTGATGAAGGATATAATGTAGAGTGGTCAACAGAATTAAAAATAGATCAAGCTTTAGAAGAATATATTAATTCTTTCCTCGTTATCTTAGTTCTTCAAGATATATTAGATTTAAAAGTTCAATTTAAAGAAAAAAGTGATATTTTGGGTGATGGGTTCATTTTTGTATCAAGCATAGGTTACAGTTTTGAAGGCATAAGATCAGAAAAGGTAAATAGATTTATAAATGAACTATCTGGAAAGGGCAAAAAAGTAAAAGAAATTACTTCAAAGCTTATTGAAATACTAAATCAGCCGTTTTGCCAAAAATTTGCAAGAAGTTTAGGAAAAAGATTCCCATTTCCCATACTTGAAAAAATCGCTACTGATTCTTATCCAATTGCACAGATTACCACATTGTCAACTATGCATGGGACTAAACCAGAAGAGATCGAAACAATAATTAGATATCTTTTAGTTGAAAAGAAGCTAAATACTATACTTAAAGTTAATCCCACTCTTTTGGGGTATCAAAAGGTAAAAAGTCTACTTCATGGCCATGGATTTGGTTATATTAAATTGAGTGAAGAAAGTTTTGCTAAAGATTTATATATAGAAAAAGCCTTTGAAATTGTTGAAAGAGGTTTAACTAAAGCGGATGAAAGGAAATTACATTTTGGTATTAAAGTAAGCAATACACTACCAACAATAAATCAAACGAATATGAAAGGTCAGATGGCTTATCTTTCTGGAAGGGCTCTTTTCCCAATATCATTGGAAGTTGCAGAACTTTTCAGAAAAAAATTTAAAAATTTGGTAATCTCATTTTCTGCTGGAGCTAACCAAAAAAATATAAAAGAAATATTGACTAATGGTATCTATCCAGTAACAATTGTTACAGATTTGCTCAAACCTGGTGGTTACCATAGACTTAACAATATTGCAAAAGTATCTGATTTTACAATATCCTTAAAGCATAAAAAGTTTAATGCGTCTGAAATAGCAACTGGAGAGCAGTATCAAAAATTATTGGGTCATCCATTTTACCCTTTAGAAAAAAAGGTAATAAAAACAAAAATTCCCATGTTTGATTGCTTTTTAGCACCATGCATTCAATCATGTCCTATAAATCAAGATGTTCCTTTATATTTAAGATTTATTGAGAAAAAAGATTATAGAAATGCTATAAAAGTTATCTTTTCTAAAAATCCTTTACCATTTATTACTTCTAAAATTTGTACTCATTTTTGCATGTATAATTGTACACGAAAATTTTATGATAATTCTATTGAAATTAGAAATCAAAAACTGCTTGCTACTAAAAAAGGTTATAATTACTTAAGAGAATTTATCAATGAAGAAAAGAAAAATATAAAAAAGAATAATATTAAAGTTGCAATTGTAGGATCAGGTCCAGCCGGACTTTCTGCGGCTAATTTTTTAGCTAGAACTGGATTTGATGTTACGATTTTTGAGAAGGAAGAAGAATATGGTGGATTAGTAACCTATGCTATTCCAAAATTTAGAATAAAGAAAAGTGAAATAGAAAAAGATATAGCTCTATTAAAACTATTAAATGTTACGTTTGAGAATAGATATGTAGATAAAATATCCAAACTTAAAGATGAAGGATTCGAGTATATTATAGTAGCTACAGGTGCAAATAAATCCAAAAAGCTTGAATTTGAATATAGTGAAGGTAATCTTTTTGATTCTATTGAATTTTTAAAAGATTTTAATAATAAAAAAAAGATAAAATTAGGAAAAGAAATTATTGTTATTGGTGGTGGAAATTCTGCCATGGATGCAGCAAGGGCAGCTAAAAGAATATATGGAGTCAAAGATGTTACTGTGGTTTATCGAAGAACTGAAAATGAACTACCAGCAGATAGGGAAGAGTATGAAAATGCAATTGCTGATGGGATTTGCTTTAGAATGTTAAGGCAACCAGTCTCATATAAAAATAAAACTTTAACTTGTGAAATAATGCAACTGACAGAAAAGGATAAAGATGGAAGAAGGAAAGCCGTACCGACTGGCAAATATGAACTTTTAAAAGCAGATTCAATAATAGTTGCAATTGGCGAAGAAATTGATAGAGAGTGGTGGACCGAAAATAACTTAGATAAGATTAAAGATGACCAAGAAATTTTTATTATAGGTGATATATTACACGGACCTTCTTCAATTGTAGAGGCAATATCAGATGCAAGAAAAGCAGTAGATATAATATTAAGAGAAAACAATGTTTTCGAAGATATATTTTCAAATATTTCACCTATAGATAATGTTAAAGTAATAGATGAAAAATCATTCATAGATAGGGGTAAAGTAAAATACCCATTAAAAGAAGATTACAAAAGATGCCTTGAATGTAATCTATACTGTGGAAGATGTGTCGATGTCTGCCCAAATAGAGCAAATAGTGCCATCCCTTTTTCAAATGAGGCTTTGAAAGATTATTATCAGATTATTCATATAGATTATCTATGCAATGAATGTGGTAACTGTGAAACTTTTTGCCCTTATGAAGGAAAACCTTATAAGGAAAAGTTTACAATTTTTGATTCTATTGAAAGGTTCAATGAATCAAGAAATCCAGGAATTTTTGTCGCTCCTTTTTATGATAAGGAGCAGATAATTATTAATTTGAGAAAGGATGACCAACAAACAATTAAAATAAATGCGCAGAGAATAAATAACCTCTTTCGTTCAAATGAGAATTCAATAGAATTAAAGTTTGCACTTCATCTAATAAATAATTATCCAGAAATTTTTAAGGACAACTTTAATTTTAATGAATAAAATAAAATTCATCTAATGAAAAAAAGACGCCCTTATTTCAAGGGCGTCTTTTTTTCATTAGATTTTAAAAAAGATTTTAAAAAGTTTGATTAAAAACCAGCAAATGTGAGGAATTCATTCCATTGAGTATCAGCACAAATATCTAACAATCGATAAGTGGTGGTATCTGCTTTTAAAGTTATTGCGACTCCGTAAGCTTTGCTAGTCCATGTTGAACCATGCCATTCAAGGGGAACAAGCTGAGCATTCGCTGGATTTACCAAATCCATAATGGCTTTTGCATAATTTTTTATGGTAGTTGTCATGCTTGAGCTATTGTAAATATTGCTCATATAAACATAAAGGTCCCAGGTATATCCACTAAAGTTGTTTGTTGGTTTTAAGTTTTTGAAAGTTGTACCAGAAATCCCACTATTAATAGCAGCTGTTGCAAAGTTATTAATCGCTGTTCCAAGATTTGATGCATAGGATACATTAACAACAGAGAATGTTACATCAGAGGTTGTACTATACTCGGCTTTATAATAATCGAATATAGCTTTAGCAGCATAATAAGCAGTGGTTGAAGGATTGTTTTTAATGTAAGATATAAATTCATAATCATAACCATTTCCAGGTATAGTTTGTTCTGATGAAGCTATATAACTTACCATTCCTCTGAACTGATAAAAAAGCTCTGCACATGCCATCAAGCAAGCATCATAAGCAAGAACATCCAATGTTTTTCCTGTCTTTGAATTTAAGTAAGAGATAATTGATTTTTGCTCTACTTCAGTTAAATGATCGGAACTATTTGTATCATCCCAACAAACTCCTTTTGGAGCAAAAGATCTATCAACTGCACCACCATGATTCCAGAATACCCACATATAGTGGTCAGCAGGGAAGTTTGATGTCGCAAAGTCAATAAAATTTTTAGCTGTAGTTTCAGATCCCATATTTACTTCGCCAACATCCTGTAATAGTGTTGCACCAGTAGTTTGAACGTAATAATAACCATGAATGCTACCTGCATTATCCCATAAAACAACTATGTTGATATTAGAATCTGAGCCAACAGTTTTCATTTCATTAATATCATAGTCTCCGTATGAAGAAAGGTTATTATCTGCATCAAGATAAACAAGTATTGTCCAGCTTTTCTTTGGTTGAGGAAGTGTAATTCCGCCACCGCCGCCACCACTTCCAGAAGTTAAAGAAATGGTATAACCTCTATTGGTTCCCTTTTTACCATTGTAGGAATATACTCTTATGTAATAGGTTTTAGTAGATGGAGCGGTCCATGTTATCTTTGAACCATATGTACCATCACCTTTGTCATCATTTGAAGCAAGAGTGGTAGAACCGTCTAAAAGGTATAAAACAGTATCGGCTACACCATAGACAACTGTTTCAATAGTATAGGTAGTTCCGCTTGTTGCTGAAAATTTTAGGTAATCATTTGCATCATCATAAAAGTTGTGTTCTTGAGCGGTTGAATTTACAGTAATAGTTTTAGCATAGGTTGTAGAGTCATCTTCCTCATATGCATCTTTTGATGTCATATTGAGTCTTGTGTTTTCAACATACTGAGGAGCCTTGTCAATACCATTACCAATATCATCAGTAAGGTTAATAGGTGATTGACATGCAAAAAGGGCAACAAAAAATAAAAGAACAAAGATAGCAAAAAGTGTCTTTTTCATACTTTCTCCCAAAAGTTACTGACCTTAATATTTATATTTGTAAAATTATGTCAACAAAAATTTATTTTAATAAATAAACATAATTGCAAAATATAATTAATATTTTTATTACTTATCCTAAAATAATTAACTTTACCTAATAATATTAAAAAATATTAAAAATAATTGGGAAAAAATTATTAAATCAAAAAAAAATGAAATAAAATAAAGATAAACTAAGCAAATGAAAAAAATTAAATAAATAGAAAAAAGATAAAAAAACAATAAAAAAATAATGTTGAAATAAATAAAAATAAAAAAAGTTGGCATAACCAAATAAAAAAAATAATGAAATTAAAAAATAATAAAAATAATAAAAAAAATAAAAAGAATAATTCTAATGATAAAAAATAATAATAGAAATCAGTCCTTTGATTTTGGACTAAAATTTAATTTAGTTTTTATTTTATATTTATTTATTTTATAAAATCTGTCTAAATGCTTTTTTGTTAACCAACGATAGGATTTATGGTACTTATAGGATTCCCACAATGTTGCAGCATTTTCAAAACCGATGAAGATAATTATACCAGTATAATAAATGTATAGAAGAATTATCAAACTTGAACCAGCTTTTGAAAAAATAGAACCAGCTAATGTTGAAGGAATCAATTTGAAAAGCAATATATTTGCGAGTTTCCCAAGATAGGAAGTCAAAAGTCCGCTACCAAATGCATATCTTATGGGTATCTTTTCGAAAATCATTTGGATGTATAGACTAAAAAAGAAACTAAATAGAAAAGGGGAGATGATGTAATTTATAAAAAAATTTTGAACATTTGAAATCTTAGAAATTAAAAAATATGAGGTTAATTTTTTTATAATTGGACTTAAAAAAAGAGAACCAAAATAAAATGCCAGTACAATCAAAGTGAGCAAAATTGCAAATATTCTAGTTTTAAGCCATCCAAGGAAAAATGGCTGCCTTTCATTTAAATTTTTATAGTTAGAATAAGACACTTTTGTAAAAACAAATAGAGAAGAAGAGGTAATTATAAGTATCAATATACTTAAAGACGTATAAAATGAAATACTTTTATTAGAAGCAATGGCATCTAAAAGTTTAGTTAAAGATAGATATATATCCTTACCAAAGATATTGACAATAATTGGAGAAATATTTTCAAGTATAGATGAAGATGATAAAAATCTATTGCTTAATATGAAAATAAGCATTAAAACTGGTGGTATAGATAAAATAAAATAGTAAGCAAAAGCTGCGGCAAGATGATGTATCTTATGTTTAGAACAATTGTTGATCAGTTTTGATATGTGTAAAACTAATCTTAACATTAAAAACCTTTGATTTTTTTATTAGTATAGTATAATTATCTTGCCTGCATAGTAGATAAAAAATTAAAAATAACAATAAAAAAGTTAAAAATATGTTAAAAAGTAAACTAATAGCAAAAAGTATTTAATTATTGTTAAAATAGATAAAATGGAGTGGCTATGATTTTATTACGAAATTGTTATGCAGTTGCAACATCTACCTTTGAAGAAATAAAATATGGAAAAGATATACTTATTGAGGAAAACAAGATAAAAGAGGTTGGGGACAATTTAATCGAAAAACTTACAGATGAAGAGAAAAAAAGACTTCAAATACTTGATTGTAGTGATTCTATTGCTATTCCGGGACTTGTTAATACTCACCATCATTTTTATCAAACCCTTACAAGAAATCTTTTAGAAGTTCAAAACGCTAAGCTTTTTGATTGGCTTGTTTATCTGTATGAAATATGGAAATATATAGATGAAGAGGCAATATTCTGGTCGAGTGCAATCGCTATTGGTGAATTATTGAAAACTGGTTGTACATTAACGACTGATCATCACTATCTTTATCCAAAAAAGATAGTAGATAAGAATATAAGTATTATGAATATTCAATTTGGAGTTGCAGATAGGCTAGGCATGCGCTTTTCTCCCACACGAGGTTCTATGTCTAAAAGTAAAAAAGATGGAGGATTACCACCAGAGGATGTCGTTCAAGATGAAGATGAAATTTTATCTGAGACCGAAAAAATCATTAAAACATTTCATGATTCATCTGATGAATCTATGAGAAAGGTTATTGTAGCACCTTGTTCCCCTTTTTCTGTTAGTGAATCTTTGATGAAAAAAAGTGCTGAACTAGCAAGAAAATACAATGTAAAATTGCATACTCATCTGGCAGAGACAGAAGATGAAGTAGAGTATTGTCTCGAAAAATATGGAAAAAGACCACTTAGACTTATGCAGGATCTTGATTTTATTGGGCAGGATGTTTTTTATGCTCACGGTATATTTTTCAACGATGAAGAACTTGATATACTAGCAAAAACAGGTACAGGGATAGCACATTGCCCTTCTTCAAATATGAGACTTGGAAGTGGAATCTGTAGAGTAGTGGAGGGGTTAAAAAAAGGGGTGGACTTTGGTTTAGCAGTGGATGGTTCTGCATCAAATGACAGCTCAGATATGCTGGCTGAAGCAAGAATGGCATTACTTTTACAAAGAGTAAAATACGGTTCGAATGCGATTGACGCAAGGCAGATTTTCGATATTGCTATAAATGGTGGTGCAAAAATGCTTGGATATAACAAAATAGGCAAGTTGACTAGTGGATATCTTGCAGATATTGCAGTTTTTAAAATCATAGATAGGATTGATTTTGCAGGCTCTCTTTCAGATCCTTTTGCTGCTCTTTTATTTACTGGAAATAATCATCAAACAAAGTATACTATTGTAAATGGTGTTGTCGTTGTCAAAGATGGTACACTGATAAATATGAATGAAGTTGAAATAGCAAAGAATGGAAATAGAATTGCAAAAGAGCTTCTTGAAAAGATTTAATAATGAAATAAACGGATCAATAATAAAAATAGCACTGAGAGGTTATAATTTATGATTAAGACAAACTTAAAATGGTATACCCCAGAAAATTTCGATGAGGCTTACAAGTTGCACTTAAACAATCCATCTATAATGCCATGTGGCGGAACAACTGGAATCTTAAGAACTAAAAATTTCAAGAATGAGGGTTTTATAAACTTAAAAAATTGTAACTTATCATACATTAAAGAAGATAAAAATTCTAGCCTTATTAAAATTGGTGCATTAACTACTTTTAATGAAGTTATAGATTATATTAAAAATACAAGTTATAAAAAAAATAGTTTTTTGGGTATTCTTTTATCTTCTCTTTCTTCGTCTGCATCGCATCCTCTTAGAAATAGAATTACTATAGGTGGCTCTCTTTTTGACCTTCCTATTTGGTCAGATTTAATTTCCCCTCTTTTTCTAGCTAATGTTGATGTAATATATAACGATGATAAAAAGATTAATCTTTCAAATTATGTAGAAGAAAGAAAAAGTTTTCCCCATATAATAAAAGAAATTGAAATACATTACGATGAAAAGCAAAGTTACTTTACTCAAAGATATTCTTTAACAAATTTCGATTATGCAGTCTTTAGATTTTCTTTTTCTTACTTACTTAGTAGTGATAAAAGGATTAAGAGTTTTATTTGTTCGATTTCTGGTACAAAGAATATCATATATTTTGATAGAGATTTTAATGATAGATTTAACGATTTGAGTATCAATGATGAAGAAGGTTTAAGAAAGATAATTTTTTCAAATGATTTTAATTTTTCAACAGACTTTCGATTTGATGCTGAATATAAAAGTCAGGTATTAAAATCTTTACTGTTTGATGCAGTTAAAAATATTATTTAAAAATATTATGATATAGTAAACAATCAAAAAAAAATTAAAGGGGAAATAAAATGTCCACATTTGGTAAAAAGAAGAATTATAAAAAAAGACTTGAAGATAAATTAAATATAAAAATATCTTTAAATATCAATGGAGAAGAGATACAGGCAAATACTAGTGCAACTGAGACTTTACTTAATTTTTTACGAAGAATAGGATATAAGGATGTAAAGTGTGGATGTGAAGAGGGATCTTGCGGTTCATGTCTAGTTCTTCTTGATGGCAAAGCGACAAATTCTTGCCAGGTTTTTGCAGCAAGTTGTGAAAACTCAAAAGTCATAACATCAAATGGACTTGGTGATACAAATGATCCTCATCCAATACAAAAAGCATTTGTCGATGCAGGTGCTGTTCAATGTGGCTTTTGTACTCCAGGAATGGTTATTGCTACTTATGAACTACTTACTAAAAATATGCAACCAAACGAAGAGGAGATAAAAGAAGCACTAAGCGGGAATCTTTGTAGATGCACGGGTTATGTAAAGATTATAGAAGCAGTTAAACTTGCTGCTGATTATATGAGAAATACAAAAGGCTAATCAAAAAGAATAAAAGGAATAAAGAGAAAAATAAATAAAAAACTAATAAAAAACAAATAAAAAAAGTTAGATAAAATGAATGACATAGAAGAGTTATTTGAAGAACGAAAAAATTAAATATAGTAAATAGAATAAAGTGGATAAAAAATAAGGATAAAAATAATTGAGAGGTTTTTATGGGATTTAAATATATTGAAAAATCGATTGAAAAGATTGATGGGAAAGCACTTGCTTCTGGTGATGAAGTGTTTACTGATGATATAGATATTGATTGTTATCATGGGGTTTTTGTTAGAAGTCCTCATCCCTATGCTAAAATTTTAAGTATCGAAAATATTGAACAAATAAAAAACATGGAAGGTGTAAAGGAAATTTTTTGGCATAAAAATACTCCATCAACTTTATATACAAGTGCAGGACAAGGCTATCCCGAACCATCTCCATATGATTGTAGAATGTTTTCAGAGTATGTAAGGTTTGCTGGTGAACCTGTTGCATTGGTAATAGCAGAAACACTTGAAGCAGCCGAAATTGCTGCCTCAAAGTTGATAGTTAAATATGAAGAGAAAAAGCCTCTTTTTGATTTTGTCAATGCGGAAAATTCAGATATTATAGTTCATGACAAGGATGGATCTTTTGCAAAAATTCCTGTTAGATACGAGCCAAATAAGAATCTTGCTGCTTTTGTTGAGGTCGAGGCTGGGAACTTTAAGGAAAATTACCAAAAAAGCCAGATTAAAATTTCTAGAATCTATGGAAATCATATAGCCCACCACTGTGCAATAGAACCTCATGCTGCAATTGCATATTTTGATCAGAGAGGAAGACTTACAATTGTTTCTACGACACAGGTTCCATTTCACGCAAGAAGAATTACTTCTATGGTCACTGGTATTGAGGCAAATAAGATTAGGGTTATTAAACCAAGGCTTGGCGGAGGATTTGGTTCCAAGCAGGAAGTGATACTTGAACCTTATGTTGCTTATGCAGCTTATGTTTTAAAATATCCAGTAAAAATAAGACTTTCTAGGGCAGAAGTTTTTGTTGGAACAAGAA
>JAAZOT010000030.1 GCA_012797605.1 Spirochaetales bacterium
CCAGTTGAAAAAGCAGTAGCATATTTAATTAAAGGTATATTTAAGAAGAAAAAAGTAATTTATATTCCGCCACTGATGAAAATAACAAATTTTATTGGTTTTGTCTTTGGAAGATTTATAAGAAGTCTTGGTCCAATTTTACTAAACAGAGAAAATAATATCCAATAGATTTTTTATTTTCCTTTATCCTTATGAAAAATCTTATTTATAATTTCATGGTATTTTTCTTCAACATATTTTCTTTTTATTTTCAAACTTTGAGTTAATTCTTTGCCTATCTCGAATTTATTTTTTATAGGTATAATAGTTGCTATTTTTTCAAAAGGTTTGAATCCAGTTTCCTTAGAAATCAGTTTATTAACTTCATTTTTAATTGCTTGAATTATAGTTGGATGATTTATAAGATCTTCATGTAGAATTTCAGATAGAGGTATTTGATAAGTATTGGCAAGGTTTTTTAGTTCTTCTTCATCAATTGCAAGTATTGCTGCAAGATTTTTCTTATCCTGCCCGATGACTACTGCATGGGCTATTAAAGAAGATTCTTTCAGCTTATCCTCTATTTTTTCTGGTTCTACATTCTCACCACCAGAAAGTACAATGGTATCTTTCATTCTCCCTACTAAGACAATGTCATTGTTGAAAGATTTTATAGCAAGATCTCCAGTGTTAAGCCAACCATTCGAAGTTAATACTGCTTCAGTTGCCAACTTGTTTTTGTAATAACCAGACATTACTTGGGGACCTTTTACAAACAATACTCCTTTTTTACCATTTGAAACCTGTTTTCCATTTTCATCTACAATTAAAATTTCTGTATTGGCAAAAGGAGTTCCAGTTGCTCCAATAGTATTCTTTTCATATGATCGAGATATAATTCCAGGAGCACATTCTGTCATACCATATGCATTTAATAATGTAATTCCGATAGAATTAAAAAATATATCCAAGTAAAGGGGGAGTGAACCACCACCAGAAATTGCTCCTCTTAACCTTCCTCCAACTTTTTCTTTAATGGGTTTAAATATCACATTTGATAAAAGCTTTAATGGAAGAAGAATAATTAATCTTAAAAAATGAAATAATGATTTAAATAGTTTTTCTAATAGTAGTTCTTTTCTAAATATTAAGTATGCACCAGCTAAATATTGAGATGAAAATAGAAAATACTTACTTATGGAAACAAAGAATCTGAATAAAACCTGTTTTATAGGCTTTTGTTGCCTTATAGTTTTTATAAGTTTTTGATAGACTGTTTCCCATATCCTTGGAACTGAAATTAATATATCTGGTTTTTCATTTGATAGATCTTCTGAAAAATATTTAGTCGATGAATATACAAAAGTCATTCCCGCAGATATCCCACAATATTCAAATGCTCTATCAAAAACATGCCATGAGGGGAGTATTAGCAAAGTTTTATCCCCTTTTTTTAAGTTCAGTCTCATTCTCGGAGTATTTGAAATAACATTTTGCATAAAGTTTCTGTGGTTAAGCATTACTCCTTTTGGATTTCCAGTAGTTCCAGAAGTGTAAATTATTGAAACAAGAGTTTCAGGATTTATATCCTTCTTATAATTCACTAGAAAATCTGGATTATCTGAAAGAACTTTTTCTCCCTTAGACAAAAGCTCAGAATAACTAATTATATCAATTTCGTCAAAATAATCTTTATAAGGTTCAAGTTCATTTTGATTGTAAGGATCAATTATAAATATTTTTTTTAACCTCTTAAATGCATTAAAATAATCATTTATGGAAGGATTATTTTCAAAATTACCATTGATAAAGAATTCAACTAAATTTTTTAGGGAATTAAAATCTTCAATGATTAGAAAACTTGAATCGCTGTGAAATAAAATAAATGCAGCCTCAGCAGGTGTCGTATCTGAACCTCTTGGTACAGAAACAGCTGCTAGATTCATTAAAGCAAAATCTGTAATTATCCATTCATATCTATTATTACAGAAAAAAGCGACATGAACTTCTTTTGAAATTCCTTCACTTAAAAATCCACTAGCAAGTTTCAATATATCTTGATTAAATTCTTTGTACTTTTTTTCTATCCATCCTCTTTCTGACCTAAACTTATGTGAAATCCTATCAGGACAATACCTTGCTATTTCAAGAGGTAAATCGATTAAAAGCTTTTGTGGCAGACTAATTTTTTGTTTGGTTTTTAAGTTAATATTGATTTTCATACTTTCACCTTTTTTTTTAATAGGATACTTTTTTATAATCTTTATATTTTTCTAATTTTTATTAATTTTAATTTATTATTTTCATTTTCTTTTTTTAGTCTTATTCTTTTAGTTTCCCAAAATTTTCTTTCTCTTTACATATATTTTCAGTAATATCGGTTGATTCCCCTATATAATCTTTCACTTTTAGTTTTAAAATTCTTTTTTTATCATTTAAATTAATATTGCTATTTTCAATGATCTTATGCAGGGTTTCATAATCTATTTCTTTTCCCCTTGTAGCCTCTTTAAGTATTTCATAACCATCTTTTATTCTATTTTTTCTCAAAATGGTTTGCACAGCTTCAGCGAGAACTTCAGGATGAGATTCAAGTTCCTCTTCTAAATATTGCCTATTGAAAACTATTTTAGAAAGACCTGTTTTCAAAGCACTAAGTCCTAATTCAAAATGCCCAAAAATAAGACCCAAATTCCTTAAAACAGTTGAGTCTGAAAGGTCTCTCTGTAAGAAAGTTACAGGTAATTTCCTTGCAAAAAACTGAGAAATTGCAATAACAATTTCCATATTCCCCCAGCAATTTTCAAAATCTATTGGGTTAATCTTATGAGGCATAGTTGATGAGCCTATTTCACCTTCCTTTGGTTTTTGTTTTAAGTAGTTTATTAGACCATAAAGCCAAATATCTTTACATAGATCTATTATAATGCTACTAAGTATTGAAAGTTCGTTACATATTCTACATATCCAATCATGAGGTTCAATCTGTTTAGTAACCTTAGAATTTTTTAATCCAATAGATTCTATGAATTTTGCCGATTCATTCATCCAATTTAACTCAGGGTAGGCTACTTTCAATGCGGCGAAATTTCCAACAGCCCCATTAAGTTTAGCCTCTATTGGTAAACCTTTTATTATTTTTAAGCTTTTACTGATCCTTTCAATATAGTATGCAATTTCTTTACCAAAAGTTGATGGAGTAGCACTTTGTCCATGAGTATGACCTAATATTACTATATCTTTAGAAGATATGGCTATTTTCTTTAATTCTTTTAATAATTCATCAATATTTGATAGTAAAAATCTTTCCCTATAATTTTTAAAATTAATTGCATAGGCGATATTTGTAACATCTTCAGAAGTCAATCCAAAATGCAAAAATTCTCTATATTCTTCATCTATAATGTCTTTTAAAAGATATTCAACTGGTTTTACATCATGTCTTAGTTTTGATTCAAGTTGTTTAAACTTTAAAAATTCATCAATCGAAAAATCTTCAAAATAATTATCCAATCTTTTATGAGTATTTTGATCTGCTTTTATCCCAATTACTGAATCTTTTCCAAGTAAAAAATGAAACCACAAGATTTCAACATAAATTCTACTTTTGATAAGAGCATATTCTGAAAAAAACTCAGATAAGAAAGAAATTTGTTCATAGTATCTCCCATCTAAAGGGCTTATGGCAAATGCTTGAGAAATTTTATTATTTTGAATATCTTTCATATAATTCCTTTAATTTTCTTGTTTTTTACTCTTACATTTGTTATCATTATTTTTATTATCATAAATTTTATATATTACTGTCAATTCTATTCTTGATCATTTTTATCTGGAATAATACCCCATTTTTCAAGTTTATTATAAAGAGTTTTTCTTCCAATCCCAGTAATTTGTGCAACTTTAGCTTTGTTTTTATATTTATTGAGAAGATATAGAAGATAAATTTTTTCAACCTCTTCTAGCGAAATCCCAGCCTTTATCTTTATTATGTCCTCTTCAGGTTCATCATTAATTATAAAATCTGCTTTTTTGGTAACTTCATTAACAATATTTTGTGGAATATGCTGAATGTCTAAAATAGTTTCTTTCGTCAAAATTACCATATTTTCAATGACATTCATCAGTTCTCTCACATTACCAGGCCATGAATATGCCATCAGAAATTTTAATGCCTTTGGTGTTATCCCATCAATTTGTCTTTGATGATCCTTAGAAAATCTATCTATAAAATATTTTACAAGCAAAGGAATATCTTCTGTTCTTTCTCGCAGCGCTGGCATATGAATATGAATTACATTTAATCTAAAGTACAGATCTTCTCTAAAAGTTCCTTCACGTATTTTTTCAAGTAGATCTTTATTTGTCGCAGCAATAATTCTTACATCAACAGAAATAGATTGTTCTCCTCCAACTCTTTCAAATTGCTTTGTTTGAAGGACTCTTAAAAGCTTTACTTGAATATTTTGAGAAACTTCACCTATTTCATCAAGAAAAATGGTGCCGCCGTTTGCAAGCTCGAATCTGCCAAGTTTAGTTTTTATTGCTCCAGTAAACGCACCTTTTTCATGACCAAAAAGTTCGCTTTCAAGGAGAGTTTCAGTTAATGCAGCACAATTTACTTTTATAAGTTTCCCTTGCCTTTGTGAAAGCTTATGTATGGCTTCAGCGATCTCTTCTTTTCCAGTTCCTGTTTCTCCAGTTATTAAAATAGATGCTTTTGTAGGTGCTACTTGCTCAACTAGTTCATATATCTGAAGCATTTTTTTTGATCTTCCAATCAATCTTTGGAAGACGGTACTTTCAGATAGCTTTGTTTTTAAGTCTAAATTTTCTTTTTTTGTTTCTTTCCATTCAATAGCTTTTTTTGCAATTAAGATTATTTTATCAATATTATCAAAGGGTTTTATAAAGAAATCATATACTCCTTCTTTCATCATGGTAACAGCATCAGAGGCAGTAGCTTTACCTGAAATAACTATCACCGGCAGATATGGATAATCATTTTTAATTTTTTGAAATACTTGTTGGCCGCTCATCTCAGGCATAACAAGATCTGTCAATATAAGATCTATATTGTCAATATTCTTATCTATAAAATCAAGGGCAATAACTGGATTTTGAAAAGTTGAGACAGCAAAACCATTCATTTGAAAAAATCTTGCTAAAGCGTCAGCGATTGAATATTCATCATCTATAATAACAATTTGGCCCATAAATTCCTTTTTAAGGTATTATTTTTAATGTATTGTGTTTAAAATTGATTTATAAAATAATAAAATAGCATAAAAACTTCAAACACTAATAGATTCAAATATTTCTAAAAGTTTTATTTTATCGATCAATATAACATCTCTATTTTCAGACCATTTCTTAGCATTTTCAGGGAATTCACCTGGAAATATTATATACATTTTTGAACAATTTGAGCTCAACATCTTCTCTTTCATCAGATATAATTCATCATCTGTAAAACTATCATTCATAGTCCTGTAAAATATAAAAAAGTGGTTATCTTTTTTATTTGTGCTATCAGGTGATAAACTTGATGGTATCCCTATTGCATAAACAAATCTTTCATAAAAAATTGTCTCTAAGGGTTTATATTTGAAATAACTTAATATTCTATTAATAATAATTTCAAAATCACTTTTTTTAGATATAATATATTCTTTAAGTTTATCATTGACCGATAGTTCACTATAAAGAGAGATTTTTGTTTGGACATCTTTATAATCAGCTTTTTCCATATAGACTTCTCTAAAATATTCCATTGCTTTATCAATATTTCCGAGCTTTTCATAGCAAAGGCCGACATTATATTTAGCTAGTAATAAATTTTCCTTATCATTATTAATATTTGATAAAGATTTAAGGTAAAAATTTAATGCTTCTTCAGTTTTACCAGAATTAAATAACAGATTCCCAAGATTTAAATAAGTTAAACCTTTGAATTTATTTGAATATATAGCTTTAGAAAAATACATTAAAGCATTGTTACCTTGAGATTGTCTTAATGCTAATAATCCAAGATAATAGTATGAATCATAAAATTTTGGTGAAAGTTCAATTGCTTTTTTGAGGTGATATTCACAATCAGCATTAAGTCCAGTCATATAATAAAGTCTTCCAAGATTGTAATGTGCTACAGGGTTAGCATTATTGAGTAGTAATGCTTGTTTATAGTAGTTTGTAGCATTGCCAAATTTTTTCTTGGAAAAAAAGATATCTCCTATTTGCATTAGATAATAAGGATCATTTGGATATTGTTTAGCTAAAATAAGGTACTCACCTAAAGCATCATCGACTCTACCCATTCTATTAAGCAATTCAGCTAACTTAATGTGTATTACAAGCTGTTCAGAATCGGATATAAAACCACCCTCCTTAAGACATTTTTGATATTCCATCACAGCCGTATTAATATCTCCTTTTTTTTCAAATATCTCACCAAGATACATATGAGTTCTAGGTGTTGCTTTTCCATCTTGGATAATTTTAGTTAACTTGGTAAGAGCTTCATCAAGATTATTATTATCTATTAGTTGCTTAATAGAATCAAGTTTTAAGGCTGGTGTTTGAACTATCAGTAAATAAACGACTGCTGAAACAATTATTACTATGATTACGATAGGTATTATAATTACTAGGCTCATCAACAACATTATAAGATTAAGATTAAAAATTTCAATAATTGAAAATAAGTTTACTTAAAAAACTCAACATTATCAAATTTTCTGAACAAAGAAAGCTCAGAGATGATATTTTTTTCATTATCAGAAAGTTTATTGGTTAAAATGTTTGCACTAAGTTTACCTATTCCGGGTCCT
This sequence comes from Spirochaetales bacterium, assembly GCA_012797605.1. Lineage (GTDB taxonomy): Bacteria > Spirochaetota > JAAYUW01 > JAAYUW01 > JAAYUW01 > Exilispira. The sequence goes on from JAAZOT010000030.1 coordinate 6,810, forward strand.
AGCATAAATCCCTGTCCACACATACCAGCAAGTAAAAGGACATTTGAGTGCAATAACTCTATGATAGGGTTACCATCTGGAGTGTTTGGGTAGTATCCTCGCCATATTCTTCTAATTCTTAAATTTCCAAAATATGGATAAACATCAAATATTCTGCTTGATATTTGGAGTAAAAATTCAGCTGTTGAAGAATCAGATTCATAGTATTTCGAAGGGGAAGGTGTAAGACAAAAAACAATCTGTCCTTCGGAATTTTGATAAAAATAGATATTTTTAGAATCTGGATAAGACCTAATATCAACAACCATAGGGTCAAAAAGCCTTGCTATTGGCTCTGTTATACCTGCTTCATGTAAATCTGATTTTACTGGGATTTGAACCTTCAATTCTTTTGAGAAAAGTTCGACGTCTTTCCCTGAAGCAATAACAATATAATCCGAATAATAGTCATCTTTATCTGTTTTTACTCCAATAAATCTATCTCTTTCTTTAATAATAGCCTTTACTTCACTTTCGAAAATAAACTCAGCTCCCTTTAATTTCGCTTGTTTGAAAAATGAATAATTGGATTTTAACGGTGAAGCACTCCCATCTTCAGGCGAATAAATAGCACCAAGCAAACCTTCATCGCATAGATCTGGAACGACCATTAAGGCTTTATCTTTATTTATAAAATCAATATTAAGTCCAAAGCTTTTTTGTATTGTAAGCAATGACAATACAGATCCTTTATCTTTTTCACTGTATATAGGGTAAAAATATCCACCTTGATACCAATTTATATCATCACCAGTATCTTTATACCAATTTTTGAAAATATTGATTGAATTAAGACATAACATCGCTTTTGCTTTATCAGAGTGAGTTGCTCGGATACCACCAATTGCAGCTCTATTCTGCCCCCTACCTGAAGCTTTATTTTTCTCTAACACTAAGACTTTAAAACCTTCTTTTGCTAGAAAATAAGCTGTTGGAGTACCTACTGAACCTGCACCAATTACAATGACATCATATTTTTTTAACATATTTTATCCTATATACAGTAATTAGTAATTTTTTATTTTTTATTCACAATTTTTGCATATTAAAAAAATTTATTCTTTCTTAAAAGGGATTTTAACTATTTTACCTGCAAAATATTTGAAGGGAACTTCTACTATCAAGGGTCTTGGTTTATTTGTTTCTATTTGTGATCTGTTTATTTGAGCTTCTCTGAATAAGGAGGTTATGGTTGTAGAACAAGTCTTACCTCCACATGCTCCCATGGATAATCTAGTGGCAGCTTTAATAAAATTAATGTCTTTTATGCCTAAATTTATTATGTTTCTTACTTCATCTGCAGTTACTCTTTCACAGATACAAACAAATTTATTATCATTCATATTTTCTTTATCTGAAATTATACCATTCTCTTTTACATATTTTTTTTCAATAATATCTTTTTGAAGTGGAAGCTGAAAAGAAGCAACTTTATCGGCAATTTCTTCATCTACCCATAAAGATACAAGAGATCGTTTTTCTTTTGGGTAATTTTTAATATTTCTAAATTCTCCTTTGCCTATAACATTGCCTTCAAAATCTGTTAAATCGTAATCTTTTTCAGGTAAAAACTGATCTAAAAACTCGAATGGTAAAGTCACGATTACTTTATTTCCATTTCTTTTTCTTTTATCTACTAAAGTTATAGCCAAAGCAGGGCAGGTTATAACGCATTGATTGCAGCCTATACATCCAGAAGTATAAATAGGTATGTCATAGATAGGGTTGCCATCTATCTTTATGCAGTTTTTAGTACAAGAAGTAACACAGGGGTTACATGGTATCTGCTGATAGCAGAAAATTCTAGGGTATACATTACCAGATAAATCCTGTTTTCTGCTAACTTCTTCAGGTTCATATACTTTTCCACCAGGCATTTTTAGTATCTTTTCTTTTTCTAAAATTGATTCTGGGAAATTTATATTTATTCCGATTTCTTGAAGAAGTTTCATGGCAGCAAGTTTTCCTGAGAACATAGCAGAACTTGCTTCCGCAATTTCATTAGCATCACCAGCTTTAAATAATTTTATCCCGCAGCTTTTTAGTGAATCTTCAAATTCATTATTTTCGGCAAGTCCAACAGCTATCAAAAGTGTATCTATTGAAAATTCTTTTATAGTATTGTAATCTGGGGAAAAATCTTCATTTACTTTTGCTATCTTGACAGAACTTACCCTTTCCACTCCTTCAGCCTCTAAAACCGTATGGTTAAAGAAAACAGGAACCCCTAATCTTTTTATTTTATCCAGATGAACTTTATAACCACTCTGTTTAGGCGCAACATCACATATACCAACAACTTTTATCCCAGCTTGAAGAGCATGATATGCTGCGATAAGACCTACATTACCAGCACCAACAATAAAAATTTTATCAAAACCAACAACAAGATCCCTATTGAGAAGAGTTTGAAAGGCACCTGCTCCAAAAATACCAGGTAAATGATTGTTTTTAAAAGTTAGATATTTTTCTCTTGCTCCAGTCGCTAAAATGGCGGATTTTGTCTTTACGATATAGTAATTTTTTCCATTGAAAAGACCAACTTTACTATCCTCGAAACCACCAATAAAGTAAGTATCAGTAAAAATTTTTATATTATTCGAATAGACAATTGAATTTTCAAGGATTTTAGCTATATCAAGTCCTCTAGTTCCAGCATAGCAATCTTCCTTCGAACCGAAAAATTTATGAGTTTGAAGTAGAAGCTTTCCACCAAGTTTTGGCTTATCATCGACAAGTAAAACCTTCAAATCAGGATAATCTTTTAAAATTGATGCTGCAGCAAGTCCAGAAGGACCACCTCCTATAATAACAACATCAACTTCCATCTCATATATATCAGGAAAATTCTTTATCTTTTCTTTTTTTAATTCTGGCAGAGAAGAAAGGCTAAAAATATTCATACCTTCTTCAATAGGGGTCATGCACCCTTTTACAATATATCCATCGGCTATGACTCTACATTGAGCACACATGCCATTTGCACAGAATAAACCTTGATCAGAATGATCATGAATATTTTTACCAATATTGTAAATACCATATGATGCAAGGGCTGATGTAATCATCATCCCTTTATAACCAATATATTTTTTACCATTATAAAAAAATGATATTTTTTCTTTGTAATTTGAACTTAAAACCGGATGTTTTTCTACAATTTTAGGATTAGGTTCACTTATCACAGCTTACCTCTTTTATATATTTATTTTTGAATAAAATTACATAAGACAAATTCAAAGTCAATAAAAATTGGATTGGATTATTTATGTATAAAGGCTTGACTAGGACATAAATCATTGATAAAGCAAATATATGCTATGTTAATGATATATGAAAAAAAGTAAGAGTCTTTATTATCTATGATTAAAGAAAGTGCAAAGATATATTTTTGAAGCTTTATTTAGTATTAATAAATCAGCTAAAAAGGATGCTGTTTTGCCAGTAGTATAGATATCATCAACAAGAAGAATATTCTTGTTAGTAATATCAATCTTTTTGATTGATAGCAATTTACTATTAAATATAAATCTTTGAGTAAAATAGTTAATATTTTCTTTTCTCTGTATATGAAAGTATTGAAAGCCTTTTTCGGAAAATACGGTAACTATAGGTTTTTTTATCTTTTTAGCCAAAATTTTTGCAAATATTTTTGATGGATTGTAACTTCTAATCAATTTTTTATTAATCGATATAGGGACAAAAACTATGTAATCAATAAAATTTGAATAGTGGTCAATAATAGTTTGAGGGAGAAAAAAATCAAAAATATCTGAAAAAAGGTTCATTAATCTCTTATTTTTTCTGTATTTTGCATTTAAATAAAGATTATAAAGTTGATCGTTAAGAGGTATCAAAGAAAAAATATTTTCAATATTTTTATGATGAAACTTATCACACAAACTACCTTTTAAAACTGCCGAACATATTGGACATCTTTTATAACTCTCAAAAAAGGATTTTATTTCATTAAAACAACTTTTACAGATACCTTCGATCGAACTAAAATTATCAAAATCAATTTTATTTTGGCAAATAAGACACAATGGTTCCCCTAAAAGATAAACAAAACTTTGGAGTAATTTTCCATAATGTGTTGAATGATAATGATATTTTTCTTTATTGAAAATAGTTTTCATATTTACAAATTTACTTAAAAATTATATTTAAAAACTTTATTTCAACAAGATATTACTTTTTTCTATAGGGACAAAAAGGACTATGTACATTAGTTTGGTAATATTTTCCATCCAATTCATCATCTTTTGATACTACTTTATATCCTTTTTCCTTAAGTTGATCTAGGATCTGCTTTCTTCTTTCTCTATTATTAAAGCATGCTGGACAAACACCTATGGTTTGCTTTTTACCCTCTTTATCTTTTACCTCAATGTAGCTTCTATGTTCATGAATAGCAGTAAATCTTGAAACCTTCTTAAACTGATTCATTATTCCTCAAAAACTGGAAGATAAACAGAAAAAGTAGAACCTAAATTTATATTTGATACCAAATCCAAAAGCCCTTTATGCAGATGAACCAAGGTTAATACCATTGATAAACCTAACCCTGTACCTTGATTATCAGATTTTGTAGAGAAAAATGGTTGAAAAATTTTAATAAAGTTTTCCTGTTCTATTCCAACACCACTATCTATAATAGAAATTTTATAAAGTTTCTTACCCAAATGATTTTGAACTAAATCTTCAGGGTTAAATAGGTAATAATTATTACTAATATCAGATATAGAAAAAGATTCTATTTTATGAATTTCAATTAGAATTGTTCCACCCCAAATTTCTTTTTCTTCTCTCATTAATGTCATAGAATGAGAAGCATTGACTATAAGGTTAAAAAAGATTTCTTCCAACAAGATTTCATCAGCTTCTATAAAGCAATGACCTCGAATGAAATTGGTGAATTCTATCTTTACTGATTTATCTATTGAGACTTTTCCAATTTTTATAACTTTATCTAAAACTTCAACTAAATCTACTTTGCTGGCAGTAAATTCTCTATGTTTTGAAAGTAATAATAGATGCTTAACGATACTTTCAGCACTTTTAGCTATATCCATAATTATTTCAAGATAATCACTCAATTCAGATATTTTTTCTACTTTTTTAGATAAAATATCTGAATTTGCAATCATAGCCGTGCTTTTTATGCTTCCAATAAGATTATTAAAATCATGGGCAAGACCACTAGCTAAAGAATTGATAAGTTCACCTTTTTGAAGTTGAACAAGTCTTCTTTGAATCTGAACATTATTGGTAATATCATCAATTCTAATAACAACTTTTTGATCATCATCAAAGATTAAGGGTAGAATTTCTATATTAAAATAAGATTGAATTAGATTGCTAAATATTTGACCTTCAATAGTTTCGGGTTTCTTATTTTCTTTTACTTTATTTATAAGATCTTCAAGTTTTATTAGTTCAGGGAAATAATTGTAGCAAAGCTCGTTTTCAAATGGTAATCTGTTTATAGACAGTAATTTACCAAATGTTTGATTGCATAAAGTTATTTTATCATTTTTATCTATAACTAAAATTCCAGTTTTTAAGTTAGATAAAGTATTTATAATTAAATTTCTCTCATTTCTAATTTTCTTCATCATGTTATTAAATTCTGACGCCAAAAGATTAAATTCATAATCAAAATCTAATTCTATATTTGTCGTATATTCCTGTTCTCTGCTTTTTTTTATTGAATCTAGTACAATTTCTAAAGGTTTTATTAGATATGAAGCAAATATAATTGAGAAGAAGTAGTTAATTATCAAAAGTATTAAAAATAAAATAAGAAAATATAAAAAAAGACGAAAAGATTGCTTGATTAGTGAGTTTAAAGAATAATAAAAGACTACAGAATAAATATGCCTTTGATAAAAATCAAAAACTGGCTGAATTATTAACAAAACAGGATTCTTATTGTTACAGATTCTTTTATATGAGCTTGATATACTATGAATGTAAGTTAAGATCTCACTATTAACAAATCTATCTTCATTCTTATATTTATTTTTTGACTTAAGTTCATCAGATGAAAAGCAGATCTTGCCTTTCATATCGACTATTTGAAAATTTTGTAAATCTTCTATTTCTGATATTAAAGAAGTAATATGTTTATCAAATGCTGGGAAACTATCTTCATAATATTTAAGATAAATTTGAACAATATTTTGTGAAATATTTTTTGTCAAGACTAAAGCATCTTCCTTAAAAATATTTTCAGAAAAATGATATAAAAAAATCGAGAAAAACAACCCAGCTATAAAAGTAGTTGCAAATAATATTAATGTTGTTGCTAAAAATACTCTTTTTTTTAGTTTCATTTTTTAGTAACTCATCTCAAAAGCATATACTCTTTCATCAGATCTAATCTGCCATTTTAAGTTTTTTCTACAAAGTGCAATAACATTTGGCCAATATAAAGGTATATAAGGTACTTTATCCATAGTAAGTTCCATTATTTTTTGATATAGAGCAATCCTTTTTTGTTCGTCAAATTCTTCATTTACCTTTTCTATAAGTTCATCAGTCTGCTTATCGGAAAATCCTGAATAGTTATAATATCCCCAACTTTCAATTTTTGTATGAATTAATGTTGAAATTATAAATAAAGCATCACCAGTTGCTGAAGATAAAGAGAAAGGAATCATTGAGAAATTTTGTTCTTTTCTAATTTTGAAAAACTCAGATTCATCAACTTTTATTAATTTTAAGTCAATATTAATGGCTTTAAGATAATCTTGCAATAGTATTGCAATTTTTTCCCAAATTTTATCCTGAATTAAATAATGAAAAGTTATTGAAAAACCACTAGATAGATTGACGGAAGATAATAACCTTTTTGCAAATTCGATATTTTGGGTTTGTTTTGGGATTTTCGGATTAAATCCTATAACGAAAGGAGAAACGAGTTGATTTGCGCTGGTAGCATTATCAGAAAATATTTTATTAACTATTTCATTTGTATTTATGGTATAATATATCGCTTTTCTAACAAGTTCATTTGCTAAAGGGTTTGTTTGAAGAGATATATAATCATTTTTTTTATCTAAACAGTTTAAAATCAAAAAGTTTGTTCTTAATCCAGCGGTTGATAATTTATTATAATTTTTTAAGTTTTGATATTTAAGATAAAAATTTAAATCAAACCAAACAAATAAATCAAAATTCTCCTTCATCATAAATTGTTCAATATTTTGATTATCACAGATGTAGAATTGTACTTTCTTAAAGTATGGTTTTTTTCCCCAATACTTATCATTTCTTGAAAGTGTGACTATTTTAATATTTTCGATCTTCGTTATTTGCGGATTCATATATGGACCAGTTCCAATAGGATTCTCTAAAAAGTATTGCAAGCCATTTTTTTCAATATATTTTTTTGGTAAAATTACACAATTTCTAAGTTTTAGTAAAAATGTCGGGAAAATGCTGGAAGTGACTATTTTAATAGAATAATCATTTATTTTTTCTATTTTTGAATAGGCTAGATTTATTCAAAAATCAGTAGTTGTATTTGAATTTATATCAATTTTAACTCTTTCAAATGA
>JAAZOT010000031.1 GCA_012797605.1 Spirochaetales bacterium
AATGATTGGCGAATAGATACTTTCTTCAAATTTTTTCAATATTAAAGTATAGACTTCTAAAAGTACATCAAATACAAGTTTCTCGTCTATATCAGAACTCCATTTTAACATAAAAAGTTTTACCAATGTGTTTTTCTTATCATTATTAAGTTCTATGCTATTTTCAAATAGGCTTTTTGATATTTCTTGCTCTGTTAATTTAGGGATATTGGCTAACTTTAGATAGAAAAGAAGTAGTTTTATGACAATAGAGAAATTTGAGTTTCCATACGGTGAAGCACTCGTATAAAACAAGGGTGAAGAAAATAGTGGGAATTTCCTTATCTCTTCAATAAATTGTACGAGGAGTCTCGTTTTACCTATTCCAGCTTCACCATAAACATAATAACAAAAACCATTTTGGTCGTCGAATTTTAAATATTTTCTAAGCATCTTATCAAGAATCTCTTTTCTTCCTATAAATTCAGAATAATAATTTATAATACTAAGATTTCTTCCTAAAACTATGTAAGCATTTAAGATTTCACTCTTTCCTCTTAAAGATAGTTCAATAGGTTGAGAAAAGATAAATTTGTTTAATGTTTTTTGATAGACAATTTCTGAAACTAAAATAGAATTAGCAGCGGCAATAGATTGAATTCTTGAAGCCACTGCGAGTGCATGACCTGAAACAACTTCATATTCTCCTCTTTTCCCTTTAGTTAATGTACCAGAATGAATACCTATCCTAAAAGAGATATCTTTATTTTTAATTTTAAATTTTGATTTAATTTCAGAATTTATTATTTGAAGATTATCAATAAAATCTAAAGAGGCATTTATTGCCCTTTCTGGATCATCTTCATGAATATGTTTTGCTCCAAAAACAGCGACAAGTGCATCGCCAATATATTTTTCTACCCATCCTTCATAACTATTTATTATTGATTCAAAATTAGAGAAGATTTTTGTCATTATTTTATCTATATCTTCAGGATCAAGATTCTCTGTAAACTTAGTAAAATCTTTCATGTCAGCAAAAATGACAGTTGCTTCTATCCTTTCACCTTTTTGAAGTGGAAGAGAATCATCAGTATTTTTTATGTTTTCATTTTCTTTTGTTTTTTTTAACTTAGGATAATTATTTTTCTTTTTCTTAGTCAAAATAAACTCCCCAAATAAATTTTAGCACAAAGAAATAAAATCAAAATAACTAGTTAAGCATTGATCTTGTATTGTATTACGAGAAAGATGAATACTATGACCCCCATCATATAGAAAAAACTTAATAGGCAATTTTATTTTTAAGTTAGATTTTAAAGTATTATTGTTTTTTAATTTTTCATTAATAAAGGCAAAAGCCTTTTGGTTTTTCCCAAATGCTATAAAGATGGGAACTGGTTTTTCTTTTATGAGTTTAAGGGCTTTCCCTTTAGAAAATAAAAAACTTAAAAACATTTTTATGTCAATAAACCTTGTAATTTCAGAAGATGTAGTAATTTTTTTTAAATTCTTTTTATCGTCTGTTTTATCTTTTAAGTATTGATATAAATCTAACCTAAATTTACTTAAAAAGGATTTGAATAGAATTCTTAAAAAAAAACTATAATTTATAGAAAAGGTAAAACCAGAAATAAAAATTGATCTTATCCAAATTTTATCGAGAAAATCATATAATATTTTGATAATATAGGGGGATGTTACCCCTGAAGTATAGATATGAATACCATTTTTTAAGTCAAGTGATGAAAATAGTTTTTCAAAAATTTCAAAAAAAACTTCTTGACGATAAAAACCCCCCCTTTTACCGTCGGAAAGTCCCTGACCTGGTAGGTCAAAGATGGTAACAGATAAATTTCTTTGAATCAATTTTTCAATAAAATCATCGTACAATGATATAGTTTCACTTATATCTGGTATAATTAAAACCGAAACTTTAGAGTTTTCATTTTTAAATTTTCTAATAAAAAAGTTAAACCCAAATGATAAAGTAATTTTTGAGATTTCTTTAGTCATATTATTATTTATAAAACCTTATAAAATATTGCAGATTGAGGGAAAAAAAGATAATAAAATCAAAAAATCAAATATTAAAAATTAAATTAAAAAATTAGAATTAATTATAAAAATAAAAAATAAAATTATCTAAGAAAAATAGGATAGGAAAAATTTAAACTCTTTCTTCAGCACTAACGAATTCTTCTTTCTTAAAATATTTATTATAAAAATAATTGTATATGTATCTTGCAACAACTAAAAACAATATAATACCTTTTATAATTTCGACAATTGCACCAGAAATCCCTATGTTTCTTTGCATATATTGGCCACCAGCATCCAAAGCTCCCCATAGAAGTGCTGTAAAAACTACTGCAATCGGATCATTAGAAGCAAGAAGAGCCACAGATATACCATTCCAACCATAACCAGCATTCAATTCTTGAGCAAGTTTATGTTCAAGTCCAGTAATTTGAGAGACTCCAGAAAATCCTGCAAGCATACCAGAGATAATTAAGGTGATAAAAATGATTTTTCCAGTATTTATACCCTGCATTTTTGCTGCATTTATGTTTTTACCTACAGCTCTAATATCATATCCAAGTTTTGTATAGAAAAGGATATAGTAAACGACTATGGCAAGAACTATAGCGATTAGAATACCAGTATGAATCCTATAATCAGCATTTGGCAAAAAGGATTTCATGGTGGGTAATCTATTAGTTTCAAGTATTTTATCTGTTACATAAGGATGCTTAGATCCAGCTGTTGGGTCACCTCCGAAGCTTCTTATAAAAATAGGTGAAAAGTATCTGGCAATATGAGCAAACATCATTGTAGTTATTACTTCACTTGCACCAGTTTTAACTTTCAACCATGCTGGTATAATATTATAGATACCTGCTATAAAAGATCCAACAAGAAAAATAATTAGTAATGAAAAAATTGGTGGAAGTTTTATATATAAACCTAAAAATGCAGCTACCATTGCTCCAATATAGTATTGACCTTCAGCGCCTATATTAAATAGGTTCGCTTGAAAGGCGAAAGCTATTGCAAGACCAGTAAAAATAAGTGGAGTAGCATTTATTACTGCTGTTCCCCAATTTTTATAAAATCCTCCATAGAATAAAGCGGCATAAGCTTCAAATGGATTATATCCAGATATTATCATTATTATACCACCAACTATCAAAGAAACGAAAATTCCAATCAGTGGATATAATATGACCTTAAATTTTTGTTTTAAAAATTCCTTAAAACCATCTTTCTTGTTTGAGTTTAAATTTGCTAACAAATATATTAATATTGAAAGGAAAATGAATATTAAACCATAGAAATATTCACCCATATAAAGTGTTACACCAATTGCAAGGAAAAGAATAGAAATAGATATTAGAAGATAATAAATAGTATTGTTTTTAATTAATTTTTCCATAATTTTTATCACCCTTATATCTTGATTTTAAGCTTCTTTAACCTTTGTTTTGTCTCCACCCATCATATAAAAACCTACTTCCATCTGATCTGTTTCTTCTGTTTTGAATTCTTTGGTGATTTGTCCATTATACATAACCAAAATTCTATCTGAAAGTGAAAAAATTTCTTCTAGTTCTAATGATATAAGCAAAATAGCACAATTAGCATCACGCATTTCAAGTATTCTTTTATGAATGTACTCAATTGCACCAACATCAAGTCCTCTTGTTGGTTGAACTATTAATGCAAATTTTGGAGTTTTCGAAAATTCTCTTGCAAGAATTACTTTCTGTTGATTTCCTCCAGATAAATTAGATGCAATATTTTTAGAATTAGGAGTTCGTATATCATATTTTTTTATTAACTCGTCAGAAAAGTTATATATATTCTTCCATTTTAATATGTTATGTTCCCAGAACTTACCTTTCCCTTGATAACCTAATATTAAGTTTTCTGCTACTTGCATTTCTAGTATAAGACCATGCCTTTGTCTATCAGCAGGAACTATTGATATACCCCTATCTAATCTTCCTTTTACAAAATTATTTTCGAAAAATAACTTATTTAATATTGAGTTTAAGCTATTTTTCTGGGTTTTATCATTTATAGGAAGACTATAATTGTCAAGTATAATCTGTCCTTCATAAGAATCTCTAAAACCAATTATGGCTTCAGCAAGTTCAGTTTGACCGTTCCCATCTACACCGGCAATACCGACTATTTCACCAGGATAAACCTCTAAACTTACATTATTGACTGCTTTAAGTTTTTTACTGTTATAAACAACAAGATTATTTATTTTTAGAGTTGGTTTTTCACCTCGCTTTTTAGGAGTTCGTGTAACTGTCAGGACAACATCTCTTCCAACCATCATGTTAGCAAGTTCGTTTTTTGTAACTCCTTTAGTGTTTCTTTCTCCAACAAGTTTCCCTCTTCTAAGTATATACACCCTATCAGCTATATCTAATACCTCTTCCAGTTTATGAGTTATTATAATTACCGAAACCCCAGTTTTAACTAGATCCTTAATGACTTCAAAAAGCTTTTCGATCTCTTGAGGTGTAAGAACTGCGGTTGGTTCATCAAGTATTAATATTTTAGCTTTTCTATACAGGGCTTTTAAAATTTCTACTCTTTGCTGTAAACCAACGGAAAGATTTTCAATCTTCTCATCTGGGTCAATTTCAAGTTTAAATTTTTTAGATAATTCTTTTACTTTTTTTCTAGCTAAATTGTAGTTTATAAAACCAGCATTTCCTGGCTCCTCTCCTAAGATAATATTTTCTGTCACAGTTAAATTTTCGACAAGCATAAAGTGTTGATGAACCATTCCAAGATTATGTTTTATGGCGTCCTTTGGAGAATGAAATTGAACTTTTTCTCCATCTAAATTTATTTCACCAGAAGTTGGTTTATAAAGTCCATAAAGAATATTCATCAAGGTAGATTTACCCGCGCCATTTTCACCAAGTAGAGCAAGGATTTCTCCTTTTTTTAAGTTTATTGTTACATCTTCATTAGCAATAACTTTTGGGAATTTTTTGGTAATATTTTTCATCTCTAAAATATATTCTTCCATTTGTAAAAACTCCTATGATTGCTACTTCAAAAATTAAACAAAATTTAAAAATTTAATATACTATAGACTAAAAGAATAATATATTTAAAAAAAATATTTGCAACTTTTGACTTTAAATCCTAAATTCTTCAAATAATGCAGCTTGTGGCAATCTTCTTTTATATTCACTTCTATTTACAAGATTTTCAACTCTTTCAATCTCTTCTTTTTTATATCCAAGTTTTATAATTTCATCTTTGCTTAATCTTTGTTCAAATAAATAAATTAAAATCTCGTCTATATTTCTATATTTTAATCCAATTTCTTGCTCGTCTGTTTGATTATCCCATAGTTCAGCCGTAGGAATTCTATTTACTATTTTTTCTGGTACACCTAGAAACCTTGCATAATTAAATACTTCGGTTTTGTAAATATCCCCCATCGGATGCAATGCAGCTGCCGAATCTCCCCACTGAGTCGAATATCCCAAAAGAAATTCTGTTTTATTTTCTGTTCCAACGACTAGTGCATCATGTTTGGCAGCGATATCATAAGATAGAATCATCCTTATTCTAGCCATAATATTACCTTTTCTTAATTTTGACTTTGGATTATTTTCATTTAATGATTCATCTAACTCCAAATATGGTTTCATAAATTTATCAATTGAGATCTCATAGTGATTTTTAATATTTAACATATCTATCACAAGATTATAAAATTCCCTGCTTTCATTTGAGGTTATAGAAGATGGGAAAAAAGCTGCTATGACATTATCTTCCCCCAAAATTTTAGTAGAAAGATAAGCAATTGTAGCAGAATCGACGCCTCCAGATATAGCAACAAATGCCTTTGTATATTTGGCTTTTTCAAAATAATCACTAAAAAATTGGCTGATTACCAAATCGATTTTTTCTGGTTTTAAGAATTTAATCATTTTCGTTACTCCTATTTTAATCATATTTTAAATTATTTTTATGTTTTAATAAAAAATTAGTTTATTACTATATTTCAATTACTATATTTCAAGTAAACATTATTGTGTTATTTTTCAGATAAATATTTAATTATGGACCAATAAATTGCTTTTTTAATAATAGCTATCTTTATTTAAAAAAAACACTTTTTGATAGATATCTAATTCAACTTTAATAATTATATAAATTAATAATTATACAAACCCAAATTCATCTAAACAAAAATTTATAATATGTTAAATTATTTTTGGGCTAGATATTGATAGTTAAAACTTGAGGTTAATCATGGATATAAATTTTATAGAAAAATCTATAGATTCTCATATTGATAGTTTTATAAAACTGAAAGAAGACAAATATATATTTGATATTTTCATAAAAATGACGGATGTATCTATTAATGCTATTAAAAATGGTAAGAAAATATTTTTCGCTGGGAATGGGGGAAGTTCTTCTGATGCGCAACATGCTAGTGCAGAACTTGTAGTGAGGTTTAATAAAAATAGAAGAGCCATCAGTGCAATAGCATTAGGGACCAATACAGCGATATCAACTGCGATTTCCAATGATTTTGGTTATGACTATGTTTTTTCGAGACAGTTAGAATCTTTGGCAAAAAAAGGAGACATCGTCATAGGAATATCTACTTCTGGGAATTCAATCTCGATTGTAAATTTACTGACAAAAGCCAAAGAAATCGGATGTATAACAATCGGTTTGACTGGGCAGACTGGTGGTAAAATGAATGAGTTTTGTGATTTTTTAATAAAAGCGCCATCAAAAACAGTTGCTACAATTCAAGAAATTCATGGATTTTTATTGCATCTTTACTGCCAGATTATTGAAGAAAATTTATTTATGAATAAATGAAAATAAAGAATTTTGATAAAAATTACGAATTACAGAAAGAATGAGAATAACAAAAGAGTCTATTGAAAAAATCCGTTCATCTATAAATCTTTCAGATGTAGTTTCCATGTATGTCAAAGTCCAAAAAGTTGGAAGTAGATTTAGAGCCTTATGTCCATTTCATAATGAAAAGACTCCATCTTTTTATATAGATGACAATAAAGGCTTATTTCATTGTTTTGGATGTAAAGCAGCGGGGGATATTTTCTCTTTTGTTATGAAAATTGAAAACTGCGATTTTTACGAAGCTGCACTTAAAATAGCAAATCTCGCAAATGTTTCGGTAGAATATGAGAAGGGAAGTTTTGATGATGAAAAGCCAGATTTAATAAAAAATATTTTTTCAGAAGTAACTTTGTTTTATAATCAAAATCTCAAAAGAAATAAAAGTGCACTTTCATATTTGCAAAATAGGAAAATAAAAGATTTTATTATTGAAAAATATAAATTAGGATGGGCATCAAAAAGCGATCTCCCATTTTTCGACAATCTTAAAAAAAAGTACAAACTGGACAATGAGATTTTATTTCAACTAGGACTTTTGAAAAAAGGAGATAACTCCTTCTATCCGTTTTTTTATGAAAGATTAATAATTCCTATTCAAAACCATTATCTAGAATATGTAGCTTTTGGGGGAAGAACATTAAATGAAGAATATGGACCGAAATACTTAAATAGTCCAGAACATCAACTTTTTAAAAAAGGAAACCTACTATTTAATTTTGCATATGCAAGAATGGAAAAAGAAAACAATAAAATCATAATAGTCGAAGGATATTTCGATGTGTTAAGTTTGGTTCAAATTGGCATAAATTATGTTGTTGCCCCTCTAGGAACAGCACTTACTTCATATCATCTTCAAATTTTATCAAGAAAATTCTCACAGCTTTACCTTCTTTTTGATATGGATGAAGCAGGTAGAAAAGCTACTTTAAGTTCTATAGAAATAGCTATTAAATTTTTTTCAGAGATTTATGTTATTAATCTTCCAAAAGGCATAAAAGATATAGACCAATTTATTAAAGAAAAAAATGTAGAAAAAGAAAGTTTTGAAAAATATATTACTGAAAATTCAATTTCAGGTATTGACTTAATTATTACTAATAAGTTATATTTAGATAAAGAGAAAAGAGATATTAATAAAGCATATAAAAATTTTATATATTTCTTACATTCGCTTAATGATAACATCTTATCTTCAACTCTTATTAAGAGAGCTGCGTATCTTGATGGCACTTTTTCAGAAGATCAAATTGTAAATATGTACAGTTCAAGGAAAATAAATGATATTAATGATAAAATTTTAGAAAAATCAAAGGTGGAGAAAAATCCTCAAGATAAAAACTATGGGGAAATAAAAAAATTAGAAATGGAATTCGTTGGATTTATAATTAATAATGAAGATTTTATTAATATAACAAGGCAATATATAAAACCAGATTCATTTATTTCAAGTGAGGCCAGTGATTTTTATAAAAAAGCTCTTACATCTTTAAATTACAAAGATAGAAATATGTTTTTAAGAAATGAATTAACAGAAGAAGAAGCTAACTATATGTACAATCCCTCGATAAAGGATTACAAAGATATTCAATCTGTTTTTGAAGATTATCTTTCTTTCTTCAAATTAAGAGAACTTGAAAAGGAACTTGAAATTATTAATAAAGAGATAAAAAAAGCTGAATTAAACAAATTTAATACTTCAGAATTACTTGAAAAAAAACAATTTCTTATTTCTTCGATTCAAAGGTTAAAGGAATTTAGAAAAAAAATTTATAAAAATGAATAAAGGTATTGAATTTTGATTTTATTTGGTATATAATTTTTTTTGCACTAGAAGAAGTAAGTTAAGTATAAAATCGTTAAAAATTTTGTGAAGATATATAAATCAAGGAGCAAGAAGTTAATATGTTTGACTTAGAAAATTATCCTGAATTTAGAAAATTAATTTTAATAGGAGAAAAAACTGGTCAACTAACTTATGATGAA
>JAAZOT010000032.1 GCA_012797605.1 Spirochaetales bacterium
CCACCTTTATATTTTATCCATTGCCTTACCCCTCTTGAATCATATTTTGCAAGAAATACATCATTTTCTCTTCCATCTTCAGCATTATAACCAATTTCTCCAGTTACATAAACATAACCTTCACTGTCCACGACTAAGTCTTCTATAGTATCAAATTCGCTACTACTACCAATAAATCTTGTCCAAGGAAAGTCTGTAGAAATTGTTACTCCAGTTGCTAATATAAAAAGTTGACTAGCGACAATAGAATTTAAATAAGCTTCTTTAGCTGCCATTGCTTTCACTGTACCTGCGTCTATGATAAAAGGACCTTCATACACAGAAGATGAAGTAGTTGGCTCACTTCCGTCTGTTGAATAATAAATTGTTGCACCTTCTGTTTCACAAGTAATAGAAATAGTTTTTAATGAATAAATATCACCATCTACTAAACTTATAACAGGAGTAGCGACCCTTTCTTTTTCAATAGGTGAAGGGCATGAGAAAAATAGAAAAAACAAAAATAAAATTATTACTATTAAAATAAATTGACCTTGTTTTTTCATCAAAATCCCCCTAAGCGAATTTGCAAATTTTTGTGTTCTTAAAATTTTATTAATAAAAAACATTATTTCATAATTATTAATAATTCATTTTTAAGAAATTTCAAAAATTTTTTTAATGATTTTTGGATTTTATAAAGAAATTTTATTAGAAAAATAAAATATCAATTTTTTGAAAAAAGATCAAATATCTTTTGCTGCAATTGTATCAATGTAAAAGGTTTTTGAATGAAATTTAAGTCATCAACCATAGCGATATGTTTAATAATCTCATCCTTACTATAACCAGATATATATAAGATCTTTGCACTTTCTATTTTCTTCTTTATCAACCTTGAAAGAGTATTTATAGACATATCTTCCACTATTATATCCGAAACAATTAAATCTGGTGAAAAACCTTCTTCAATCAATTTTAATGCTTCTTTTGCGGTTTTTACCTTTTTAACTGTTTTACCTATTCTAGATAATATCTTTTCAATAGATAGAATCACTATTGGGTCATCTTCGATAATCAGGATATTTTCAATCTTTATACTTGTATTTACTTCGAATCCTTTAACTTGTTCTTCCATTGTTCTGTTTAAAGTAGGTAAAAGCAATATAAAAGTCGTCCCTTTGTTTTCTTCAGATAATACATACGCTTTACCATTAGCCTGTTGTATTATCGATGAAACAAGATATAACCCAAGTCCAGTACCTTTATCCTCTATTTTTGTTGTAAAAAACGGTTCGAATATTTTAGGTAAAGTATCTTTATCAATCCCAACTCCAGTATCGATTATCTCAATTTTAATGTATTTGCCAGAAAAAATCCCTTCATTTTGCTCAGATTCATAATCTTTATTTTGCGTAGTAACTATAATTTTACCACCACTTGGCATTGCATCTTTTGCATTTGAATAAAGATTAATTAAAACTTGGTGAAAGTTTATTGGATCCATATATACTTTTGTTTCATTTGCATTTAGGAAATACTCTATTTTTATATTTTCCCCAATAAGCCTCTTTGCTATTTTATCGATATCATTTATTTCTTTATGAATATCTATAATCTCAGCCTTTGTTTCTTTTCTCTTGCAGAATAATAGTATTTTTTTTGTTAATTCAGAACCTCTTATTGCAGCGTCATAAATATTTTTAGCATCTTCGTATAATTCAGCTTTCTTATCAATCGAATCCAAAATCATCTGACTACTATTAATTATTACAGTTAATATATTGTTAAAATCATGTGTTATCCCACTGGCGAATTTGCCTATAGAATCGACTTTTTCAAATTGAATCAAACTTTTGTAAGCTATTTCTTTTTCTTTTAATAATTTTTTCATTTCAGTGATATCTTCCATTAAAATCAATATATCAAAATCCAATTGATTTTTCGATCGGATCTTAGTAGCTTTCATATTATATGTTCTTATTAAGTAGTTTCTATCGATTTCAATTTCATAATTTTCTAAAATAAAATTATCCTTACTTAAATCTTCTAATAGTAATTTTAAATCTTTTGTTTCAAAGTATTCTTCATTCAAATCAAAAAAATTTTTATCAATAATTTTATCCTTTGGACCGAAAACTTCACAAAACTTTTGGTTAGCTTCCTTTATATAGTAATCACTATTTAAAATCACCATGGGTTCTTTTATTTCATCCATTATTCTTAAAAAATAATTGAAGTTGTTTTCAAGTTCTTTATTAAGATTCTCAAGTTGTATCATTTTACTTTCGAGTTTTCTAATTAGAACTTCATTATATAATTTATAATAATTTGAATCTTCTATTTCATGAATTTTTTGGGGTTTTTGGGTTTCAAGTTCTCCTCTAGCATACTGTTCTATTACCTCTTTTATTATCTTAATGAACTCATCCTTTTCCTTTGGTTTTAATATAAATCTACTAGCTCCAAGGCTCAAAGCCAACTTTTCATCCGCGGGTTCTGTATATGTAGCTGTATAGAAAATAAAAGCAGTATTCTTCAGCTTTTCATCCTCCTTTACCGTCTTACATAGAGTAAATCCATCCATCTGCGGCATCAAAATATCTGATATCATCAAATCTATTTTTTCATTCCTTAAAATATGTAAAGCTTCAATACCATTTTTAGCTTCAAATACAATGAAATTTTCAGCTTCAAGATAATTTCTAAGCAAATACCTATTTTCTTCATAATCATCTATAATCAAAATTTTATTCATATTCAATCCCTACCTTTTAAATTTTTGAATTTCCAAGATGAAGGTGTCTGGATTTATTGGTTTTTCAATATAGCCATTGCACCCTGATTCTAACACTTTCTCTTTATCTCCAACCATTGCATAAGATGTCACAGCAATTATAGGAGTATTTTTATGTCTTTCTAATTTTCTTATCCTTCTAGCTACTTCATATCCATCAATTTCAGGAAGTTGAATATCAAGTAAAATCAAATCTGGAAAGATATTTTCTAATTTTTTAATTCCTTCAAAGCCATTATTGGCGAATTCAACACTGTATCCATTTTTTTCTAAAAGATATTTTTCTAGATATAGATTTTGTTCATTATCTTCAATTATTAAAATTAATGACATAATACTTCCTCTTCTAATTTATTATAAATTTAGTACGAATCACTATATTTTTTAATACTCAAAGGATAATTATTCTGGAATTTTAAAACTGACTTTTGAACCAATCCCATATTCGCTTTCAAATTGGATCTCCCCTCCAAGAAGTTCTAAAATTTTCTTGCATATCGATAACCCTAGACCAGTTCCTTCATAATTTCTATTTAAACCTTGATTTATTTGACTAAAAGGTTTAAAAAGAAGTTTTGCATCTTCTTTTTTTATTCCTATACCTGTATCTATTATCTGAAAAGTTATGAAATTCTCTTGCTTTTTACATATAAGCGAAATTTTCCCACTATCTGTGAATTTTATAGCATTACTAAGCAGATTGATTATAATCTGTTTTAATCTTCTTCTATCTGAATTTATAGCCATAATTTTATTATCAAAAGAAAACTCAAATTCAAGCCCTTTTTGTTGAATATGATTTATTATGCTATTTATTATTTCTTCTAAAAATGGTAGCAATTCTATACTTTCATATGAAAGTTTTAGCTCGCTAGCCTCTATTTTAGAAAGATCCAATACATCATTGATAAGTTCTAAAAGATGCTGAGAACTTTTTTTAATCATTGAAAGCTGTTTTCTCTGCTCATCATTTAATTTACCTGGGAGTTCTTGTAAAAGAACTCCAGTAAATCCTATTATCGAATTTAATGGAGTTCTAAGTTCATGAGACATTGTCGCTAAAAAGGCAGATTTCATTCTATCAGCGAATTGTGCCTTCTCAAGTGCCTGCTCTAGCTCTTTTGTCCTTTTTCTTACAATGTTTTCTAAATCTTTTGAATATGAAATTAATTTTGAATGCAAAATATAGTTATTTAAAGATATAGAAATTTGTTGAGTAATAGACTCCAACAAGTCTATTTTTAAAGGCAGTCCACTGATCTTAAAACTTGCGATTAGTAAAACACCAATTATTTCATCCACATATTTCAACTGTAAAATGGCAATGGATTTAAATCCAGCCTTTATAAATTCCTCTTTTGTAAATGATTCGACTTCCTCAATATTATCTATAAAAATTGATTCCTTTATTTTAACAATTTTACCATATAAATATTCACATATAAAGCGAGAATCTTCTACCTTCCACAAATCCCTAATTTCATCTGGTTGCATATCTTTTAATATCAATTTTTCACCATCTAAAATAAATAAGATTATTGCATCAAGATTAAAAAACTCAATTAATTTTTTAAGTATAATTTTTGTAAAAGAGCTTTCCATTATATTCATATTGATTGCTGAAGAAAAATTGAATAAAATACTTAAATCTTTATTTCTTTCATTCAATTTTTCTGTAAGAAGTATTTCATTAGTAATATCATCAAAGATACCAATTAAACCATCAAAACTTCTATCCATAGAATAAATCTTTCTTATTTTAAATTTAAACCAATGATTAATATTATTAATATCTTTGACAGATAATGTCTCTTCAAACTCATCTTCTTGATTAATTTTATTGAACCATGAATCTTTAATGAATTTATTGTTATTTTGATCAAGTATTTGGAAAAATCTTTCTCCAAGCAAATCTTTGGTTTCAAAACCAGTAATATGTTCCCATAAGTTATTGATAAATTTTAAATTTCCTTGGTTATCAATTTTAAAGATACCAATCGGAGCGATATCTGCAAATTCTTTAAAGTATCTTTCACTTAAATATAGAGAATCATAGGCGAGTTTCATTTTGGTCCTAATATTTTTAATTCTTTTGCTTGTAAAAAAAATATATACTATCGAAATTAAGATTATTAATGATAAAATTAAAATTAAAAAATTAAATAAATTATCTATCTTAGTCTTATGTGATACTTTCCATTTTTTCAAAATTTTATAATAAATTGAATTTTTATTTAATTTCCAATCAGATAAATATTTATCTATCGCAGATAACAATTCTGAGTTTTCATTCTTTTTTGTTATAAAGAAAAGTTCTGTATTAAATAGCTCTATATTTGTATCTTTTAAACCATATTCTTTGTAAAAATAGTCACCAGAAAAATTATTTGTAATTGCGCAATCAGTAACACCTTGTTTTGTCATTAAAAAGATATCTTTCAACGATTCGGCTACTATAATTTCATAGTTAAAAAATAGATTTTGCTTTAATAGTATAAGATTTTTTTCTTGAACTGAAGAAACAAGAACAGCTATCCTTTTTCCATTTAAATCAGATAAATTTTTTATATTTATATTCTTATTTGCATATACCTTTGAAAATGAATTCAATACATAGATTTTATTAAAATCAAATATTTTTGCTCTTTCTTCTGAATATTCAACATCTAACATTAAATCAATCTTGCCATCTATAAGACCATTCAAACAACTCTGCCAATCTGAAATAAAATATTCAATCTTCCAATCTTCCCTTTTTGCTATCTCCTTAATAATATCTACCCATATACCTGAGGGTTCACCTTTATTATTAATAAAAACTTTGGGTTCTTTTTGGTAAATCCCTATTTTTACTTGACGAATCTTATTTTCTTCAAATGAGATAAAAGAAAAAATCAAAATTATGCTTATAGTAATTATGAATATAAAAATAGATAATAGATACCTTTTTTTATTAAAATATTTTCCCATAAAACAATTCTTTTATATTTCATTAGGATTTAAATTTATTAAAAGAATAATCTATAAAAGAATAGGAAAAGTTCTATACCTGATATCTCTATTAGATAATATAAGATGAAAATTTTGAAATTCAACTTTTTGATCAAAATAATTTAGTCTATTGAAAAAAAAATATGATTTTTTTTGTAATTTTTATTTATTAAATCTAAAATGGATTATATCCCCGTCTTTTACTTCATAATCCTTCATTTCAAGACGAAGTAGTTTTTCTCTTTTTAATTCTTCTTCACTTCTATGTTTTTCCCAATCACTATAATGATAAACTTCTGCCCTAATAAACCCTTTTTCTATATCTGAATGAATGGTGCCAGCTGCCTCTTTGGCACATGTTCCCTTCTTTATCTGCCATGCTTTTACTTCATCTTGGCCAACGGTAAAAAAGCAAATCTGATCGAGCAAAGAAAAAACCTGCTGTAAAATTCTTGTCTTTGCATCTTCCTTTAAGTTTAATTCTTTTAAGAATTCTTTCCTTTCTTCTTCATTCATCATCATCAAATCATATTCCATCTGACATGAAATAAAAGATATCTTATGATAACTATCCGCTATTTTAGTTGTTAAGTCATTCAAAATACTATCTATTTTCTGAATCTGCTGTTCTGAGATGTTTAATATATATAAAATTGGCTTTTGTGTTAAAAAAGAAAATCCTTTAGAAATTTTTTTTTCATCTTCATTTAATTCTATACTTCTTATTGGTATTCCTTTTTCAAGATTCTCTTTCAATTTTATCATCATTTTAAGCTCAATTTCATCCTCTTTCTCTTTCCTTTTTTGCATGCTTCTTTTCAAACTCTCTATCCTAGTTTCAACACTTGATAAATCTGCGATAATTGATTCTTCTTCGAATTTTTTAATCTCCTGCTCAGGTTCTATCTTTTCTTCATATGTTTCCATTTGATTCATAAAATAAGGTATCACATAACATAAAGCATCGCAATTTTTATATTGAGCAATTCTTTTTGCACTGTAGAATTCTTCCTTAGCAACACCTGGGAAATCTATGAAAGTAACTTTAGCATGAACTATACTTTTAGGCTTAAAGTATTCGACAAGTTTATCAACACGAAAATCTGGAATTTTTGCGACCCCAACCTGATTTTCAACACTAAATTGATGATATTCAAGTTGTGTTAAAATTGAAAATAAAAGAGTCTTCCCAGATTCTTTTCTACCAATTATAGCAATCTCCATTTTTCTACCCCTTTTATCGATCTTTCTAATTCCAATTTTCTATTTTACCAAATTATTATTTATTTTTCTAATTATATTTCAATATTTCAATTATTTCGCTTTATATTCACCAATCTTTTCTATATTTTTACCCATCAGCAACCCCGACCACCCTCCCCATAATTTAAAAATCTATTTATAAAATTCCTATCTTCAAATTAATAAAAAATTTAAGGTAATGTTTTTTCAATTTAATATTAAAATTTTTTTTAACTTTTTTATCTATTTTTAGCTATCTTTCAAATTTTAATCATATTATTCTATATTATTCTACATCATTCGTATTATTCTTTATTATTCTAAATCATTCGAATCTCTTTTTATATGCAATTTCAAGTCTATCCATCGCTTCTTTCAATATTTTTCTGCTTGTAGCGAAGTTTAATCTCATGAATCCTTCTCCGCCAGAACCAAACTGTCTTCCCTCATTTAGTAATAGTTTTGCATCTTTAATAAAAAAGGAGGATAATTGTTCATCTGATAAATTTAAATCCCTACAATCAAGCCAAGCCAAATATGTCGCTTCAATTGGGAAAAGTTTTATCTTTGGCGTCCTTTCAAGTCTTTTTTTTAAATAAAGATAATTTTCTCTTAAGTAAGAAATAAGCTGTTTTAACCATTCTTCACCTTCGTTGTATGCTGCTATTTGGGCAGGTATACTAAAAACATTTGAAACACCAAGACCTAACCCATCTAAAGTTTTTTGATATTTTTTCCCAAGTTCCTCATTAAAAATTATAACATTGGCACTTGTAAGTCCAGCAATATTGAATGTTTTATTAGGAGCAGTTAAAGTAATAACAATATCTTTTGCTTCCGGGTATACCCCTAATGTTGGAATATGCACTTTATTTCCTAAAATTAAATCGGCATGGATTTCATCCGAGATTATCAAGATATTTTTTTCAATACAAAAATGAATAAGTTTTTTAAGTTCTTCACTATCCCATACTCTTCCGATTGGATTATGAGGACTGCAGAAAAGTAAAGCTTTTGTATTTTTATCTGCAATTTCATATAAATTTTCAAAATCGAATGTATATTTTTGATCTTCAAGTTTTAATTTATTTATTAAAAGAGTTCTACCTGTATTTTCCACAGATTGAAAAAATGGATAATACACTGGGGTTTGGACAATAATTTTATCTTCTGGTTTTGTGAATGCAAGTATACTTATATATATAGCAGGGACAACTCCTGGAGCATAGAATATGTTTGTTTTATCTAATGTAAGTTGATACTTTTTTCTAAACCAATTTATAAGAGATTGATAAAATTCCTCTGTTCGATAGGGATAACCATATATGGGATGCTTTGCCCTTTTTATTAAAGCATTTTGTACCTTCTTTGGTACTTCAAAGTCCATATCCGCAACCCATAGTGGTATTATTGAATCATCATCGTATGCTTTTTTCAATATCCCCCATTTAAGAGAGCCACTTTTTTTTCTATCTATAACCTTATCAAAATTGTATTTCATACAATCCCCCTTTTTTCAATCAAGTTTCTATTTGCATTTAATCATTATTAAATATAATTAAAACGTCATCTTGAATAAAATTTAAGACTAACATTTAATATCCAACTCAATAACTAAAAACTAAATAAAACAAAAACTAAATAAAATAAAAACAAATAAGATAAAAACTAAAACAAATAAAAAAGAATAACTAATCAAATTTAAAACCAAATTCTTCATTAAGTTTTTTTGACTATATCTAAAAATTTTATAATGTAAAACCAGAAAAAATACTTTTATAGAATAATAAAACAGGATTATAATTTGGAAACTCAAATCTTAAAAATAAACAGTATTGGAGCAAATGCTGTTGGAGTCTCTAAAACAGATGATGGCAAAATCTGTTTTGTCCCTTTCACACTTGAAGGTGAAACCTGTGAAGTCGAAATTGTTGAAAATCATACTGATTATTCTATCGGTAGACCAATCAAGATAATTGAAAAATCAGA
This sequence comes from Spirochaetales bacterium, assembly GCA_012797605.1. Lineage (GTDB taxonomy): Bacteria > Spirochaetota > JAAYUW01 > JAAYUW01 > JAAYUW01 > Exilispira. The sequence goes on from JAAZOT010000032.1 coordinate 8,999, forward strand.
TAAAAGGATAGAACCATCATGCCCTATTTTCACAAGATGTGGTGGATGTAACTTTCTCCATACAACATATGAAAATGAGATTAATATAAAAAAAAATATTGTTTTAGATACACTATTAAAAATAGGTAAAATAAATTGTAAGAAAGATATAGACAATGATATAGATATCATAAAAGCTGAAAGTCGATTCTTCTATAGAAATAATGTTCAGATTAAAACGACAAATGAAGGAGAGATAGGGTTTTATGCCCCAAAAACATTAAAAGTTGTTCCTTTTCCAAATTTCAAGTGTCTTCTTTTAACAAAGAAGATGCAAGATTTTTTAGATAATCTTGACAAAAAATATTTTCTTTTTACAAAAGGTTTTACATTAAGAGACGGGGTTAATATCTATTCTTCCCATTTAAATTATCTTACAGATAGTAATTTTTGTGAATATAGGGTAAATGATTTTAATTATAGAGTCGGAATTTCTGATTTTTTCCAAGTGAATTCCTTCTTATTGGATAGATTTCAGATAGAGGCATGTAATCTAGTAAAAGAAGACTTAACAACAATAGAACTTTATGGTGGATCTGGATTCTTCTCTCTTATGATGTCCAAAAGATTAGATAAACTAGTTGTAAATGAAATATCTAAAAGAGCTATTTCAAATGGGATATTCAATGCAAAAAAAAATAACATTAACAATATCGAATTTATAGCCTCTGATGCTTCTAGCTTTATAAAAAACCATAGTGGAGTAGTTCAGATCTTTGTAGATCCGCCCAGATCTGGCATGGATAAAGAGGTTGTAGAGACTATAAAAAATTCTAAAATCCAGAGAATAATTTACATATCATGCAATCCAGCAACTTTTTCAAGAGATTTAGCAGATTTATCAAAAGGTGGATTTAACCTTAAAAAACTAATGATTATAGATAATTTCCCTTCGACTTACCATATTGAGCTGATAAGTGAAATCCAAAGGTAAAAATATAAAAAAAAGGATAGGCGCTCATTCGCTAAGGGCCTATCCCAACAACTTATCTGCTCGTTTTTTACAGGGAGGAAGATTCACTTATATTTTCGGTAATTTAAAAATTAACTTTAATGGATTTGACATATATCTACCTTAAAAATAAGTTTATATATGATGTCGATATTGGGTATTGATATTAGGATTTATATAAGGTATTGATATAAGATATTCATGATTATATTCTATTATCAATTCTTAATATTATTTTAATTCAATATTTTTACTTTCTTTCAGCTTTTGATCTGGAACTTTTTCAAAAATTCGTTCAATACCAATAACCTTCTTATTTGACTCATCAAAAGTAAAAAATATCCCATTAATAATTGCATCTCCAGAAGCCACCTTAAAAGATTTAGGTATCATGGTTTTAAATTTCTCAATAATAATATCTATCTCCATACCTATTACACTATTAGATGGCCCAGTCATGCCTATATCTGTTATATAAGCAGTCTTCTCTGATAATAATGTTTCATCAGCTGTTTGTACATGAGTATGTGAACCAAATATAAGGTTTATTCTATCTTTTAAGTAATAGCTTATTGCAACCTTTTCGGCTGTCGCCTCAGCATGAAAATCAAGGATTATACAATCTGCAACTTCAAAAACATGCTTTTCTTTTTCATATAAGCACTCAAAGGAAAATATTGGTGGAAATAGTGGATCCATAAAAACCTGACCAAGCAGATTCATTATTAAAAATTTCTTACCATTTCTCGAAAATAATACCCATCCTTTACCAGGAGCATTATCCCCATAATTTAAAGGACGAATTATATTTTCATTCTTATCAAAATACTTAATTATTTCTTTATGCTTCCATATATGATTTCCAGAAGTTATTACATCAACCCCCATTGAAAATAGATCATCTGCGTTTTTTGGTGAAATTCCAATACCACCAGAAGCATTTTCGCCATTGGCAATAATTAAATCTGGCTGCAATTTTTCTTTGTTTTTATTAATAAAATAAGATAGGGCATTACGCCCTACCTCTCCTACGACATCTCCAAAAACAAGTATTTTTAGCATCAGTCAGTATGCTCCACAACTCTTTTTTCTTTTACGACAGTTATTTTTATTCTACCAGGATATCTTATCTTGGTGTTTTTAACGATTTTTGCCTTCATCTCTTTAGCGATGTTATCAAGTTCGGATTCAGGGACATCGGCTTTAACGAAAAGTCTTATCTCTCTTCCGGCTTGAAGAGCATATGCATGCTCTACTTTATCAAATTGCTTGGCTTCTTTTTCAAGCTCCGTGACTCTATTGATATAATCGCCCCATGCACCTTCGTCATATCTAACCCCTGGTCTAGAACCAGAAATTTTATCGGCTATTCTAACTATAACTGCTTCAACGCTTTCAGGATATTCTTTTTCATCTATTATTGAATGAGGAAAACCTGTAGCCTCATGATGCCATGCTACAGCAGCGATAACTTCTTTTGATTCACCAATCTTCTTTAACAGTTTGACACCTTCATCGACATGCTTATTTCCGACATCACTTTCGATGGCTTTACCAATATCATGA
>JAAZOT010000033.1 GCA_012797605.1 Spirochaetales bacterium
GCAGATAAAATAGTCAAGCCTGGTGACCATAGCACCGTGGAAACACCTGATCCCATCCCGAACTCAGAAGTTAAGCACGGTAGCGCCTATGATACTGCAAGGGAGACCTTGTGGAAAAGTCGGTCGTTGCCAGGCTTTTTTTGTTTTAAATTAAAATAAAAATAAATTAAAATAAATAAAAATCAGAATAAACAGAAAGGATTTTGTATGAAAAATGTATGGCATGATTATCCAGAGAAAAGAATTACAGTTGATAAATTCTACGTTGTTATTGAAATACCAAAAGGTAGCAAAAAAAAGTATGAATATGATAAAGAAACTGGATTAATGCGATTAGATAGGATACTTTATACTTCAACTGTATATCCAATGAATTATGGTTTTATTCCTAAAACACTAGCAGATGATGGAGATCCTCTTGATGTCTTGGTATTATGCTCAGAAGTTTTAGATCCATTTGTAAGTGTAGAATGTTATCCCATAGGCGTCGTTCAAATGATAGATAATAATGAGTATGATGAAAAAATTCTTGCGATTCCTTTTAAAGATCCAACTTACAATGGATTTAGAGACATATCTACAATTCCACAGCATATCTTAAATGAGATTTCTCACTTTTTTGAGGTCTATAAGGAACTTGAACATTCAAAAACCTCCGTCAAAGAGATCAAAGGAAGAGAGGATGCTATGAATTCAATAAAGAGATCAATTGAAAAATATAATGAAAAATTCAATGTAAAGATGGATGAAAATAATAATACAAATTAAAATATAAATAAGAAAATTGATTATAACATATAAATAATAAAATATTGGATAAAAATATACTACATATAAAATATAAAAAGCGCAATATAGTATAAATATTTTTGTAAATATAGCAAAAAATAGCAAGATATAGCATAAATATTTTAGTAAATATAACAGAAAATAGCAAAATATCGCATAAATATATGCGTAAATACAGCTTAAATATAAGATAAATGTAAAATAAATATAATGAAAATAATATTATCTACCTCAAATTACTTTTACCAGCCACCACCACCCCCTCCCCCGCTTCCGCCACCAGACGAACCACCAGAAGATGAAGAAGATGAAGGACTGGTACTATTGTTTGAGATAGTTGAAGTAAAATAAGAAAAAAAACTTTTAAAATCAGAGAAACTCTTAAAATCACTTTTTAAGTTTGTTGAAGAGATCCATGGTGCAAAAGCAAAGGTATGATAATATGTATTATCAGCATTAGTTGATTCTGAGAATGCTTTTGGCTCAAAAACATCAGTAAACCAATCTTTTTCCATATCTAAGGCAAGAGCATATGGAAGAAGTTTGTCTATTTCAAGTTGAAGATTTAATTCCTTTTTTTGTTCTTTTAAATCCTTTGGAATATTTTGTAAAAATCTTTTTAAAGCTTCAATCTCTTCGTAAACTACAACACCTTCTTTTGTTGGTCTTTTTAATAGCTTGAAATATACGATATTGATTATTATTAACAAAACTGAAAATATCAAGTTCAATAAAATAAATCTTGAATCTGGCATACTTAGGAAAAAGGTAAGAACAAAAAGTTCTGCAGCAATAAATGGTATACTAAATATAGTTAAAATAACTGCACTTGCTTTCCCATTAATTTTTCTTGTTTTCCAAGCATTGATTGCTGCTGATAGAATACCGAAAACACCACCAGTCCATAATGCTAACCATAGAAGTAAAAAACCTGCTTCAAAAGTCGCTATCGTTCCGACCATTGAAATTCCAAAAACAATAATTGATGCAATTAGTCCTATCATATAGTATAGAGAATTTGTCACAAAATAGATGTTTTTATAGCTTTTAGATAGATTCTTTTTCAATTCTTCTATAAGTATTTGATTTTTGATGTAATTTTCTTTTGTAAAACTGTATGATTTGGACTGTTCATTAAAAAGTAGATTTGCAATTTCTTTTTCATCATTTGATAGATTAACTTCATTTTCCGTCTTTTTTAATGTAAGTCCATTTTTTGAACATTCTATTGTTAAATAACCTTTTGAAGCCAGACTAATTAATGCAGTAGAAAGACATTGAGTATCAAAACCCATCTTCCAAATATATCTTAAAGCTGATGGTGAAAGCTGTTCTATAATATTAGTTGATGGTGGTACTTTCATCTTTTTAGGATCACGACCGACGAAAGTCCAAGCAACCA
>JAAZOT010000034.1 GCA_012797605.1 Spirochaetales bacterium
TTGGTGTTATAGATATTGATGTTGAAAAGATAGTATTTAATACTACTGTTAGATTAAACTTACAGGATAAACTATACTTTTGAGTCCAATTCCCTTTTTCTTCTATAACCTTTGGGATATTGTAGTTTGCTGTTATTTTTGAAGTCATAGAAAATAATAGTGGATCATATATGAATGTTAATCTATAGCCAAGACTTATTGTAACTATTGGTGAAACAGTCTCAATTCTTGACGATGACCTTTTGTAAAATATAGGATATATACCAATCGGATAATTAATATAAAAGAAAAGATCATTTATAAAGTTAGTGTAAAAGGTATATTGAAATCCAAGTAAAATAGAGGATAAAGATAAAAGATAATCTTCACTTTTAACAATATATGGGTTAAATTCTTCATCATATCTTGTTTCATAGCTTTTAGAATAATAAAAGTCCATTGGTATTTGAAAGAATAGATCCAAATTCTTTAGTATCGAAAAGTTAAGGTATATGTAAGGATTAAAACTATATGATGTAAAAGAGGAACTACCATAATAATAGAAAGAAAAGGAAAATGTTATTGAATATGGAATACTTTCCCTTTTAACTCTATTAAACTCTTGTGCATAGATCTTATTAAATGAAGTAAAGATTAAACTCAATAAAAGAAAGATTAAAAGGATTGTCTTAATATTTAAATATAACTTTTTTATATTTTTCTTTTTTATATCTATCTTATACATTTTTTGCTCCATATTCTTCTTATTTCTTTTGCTTTACTTTTTGACTTTTCTCTATTTAATCTTTCATTATTATTTAATAAGTCCCAGTATTAGATATAATATAAAGATGTCTTATTCTATCCTTTAACTGCTGATTTATCTTATTTATTAAAGAGCTATTCTTTATTTCATCTTTTCCATAGATAATTAAAGCATATCCTGAGAATTTACTATCAAACTCTTTATCTGAAATAAATTGAATACCTATTGATGGATCCAATAGAAATAGATATTGACCATAAAAACCAGTAAATATTGTGAAATGCTTGTCTGGTTTCTCAAAATGAAGTATAATTGGTGCATAATAACTATATTTTATTATCTGATTTCTTGTTATCTTTACCCCTTTTACATTTAATCCATAATATTCAATTATCTGTTTTATATCTAAAAAGGATATTGTATAATCTTTCTTTGCAGTAAGTCTTGTGAAGAATTGTTCTATTAAACTTTTTTCATCGAGGTTAATGTTATAAAAAAACTTAAGGATACTTGCAGCAACTGCTATACCACAACTTGTATCAAACCCCTATTTATATCCAGCTGTAAAATGAAGTGATTCAAAAGATACTATATTAGATAGAACTTGATCATTTACTACTATATCTTGTATTGAAGATATACTACTGCTATCTGCAAAAATAGGTGAAGAAGATGGGATGAAGATAAAGAGGAAAAAGAGAATGAATAAGAGAATAGAAATAGTGATAGCAAGAAAGATAGGAATAAGATTACGAATAAAAGGATGAATAAAATTAGGGATAAAAACAGAAGCAGAAGAAAATGACAAAGACTTTTTATTATTGTTAAAAGATATGAATCTATTTTTTAATGAAGGTCGACACTTATAACGATAAGAGATAAGAGATAAGAGATAAGAGATAAGAGATAAGAGATAAGAGATAAGAGATAAGAGATAAGAGATAAGAGATACTTTATTTTGTTTATTCATTTATAAATTTATATAATATATGTTATTTATGTCAAGTATTTTTTGAAAAAATCTAAAAATTTTTCATGATATTGATTTTTTTATTTTATTTTTTGTATTTGATTTTTTTCTTTTTCAATTTTTTTTGTCTTTTTTTTATTCTTTAGTTACCCTTATTTTATATTTTTTTATTTTTCTCCATAATCAACTTTCTTTATTTTAAATATATTCTTTTATTTTTATAATGTTTCACACAAAATAAAAATTTTCAAGTGTTAAAGATAGATCTTGGATTGCCTCTATACCATTCATATGGTGGAACATATCCCAGCGACTGATTGAACGCAATTGTAATTATAATAATCACATACCTGCTGTATGCTTTCTGCTAATTCCTCAAAATCACTGGGCTCTTGCTTATCGTACAACAGTTCCTTAAAAGTCCTGTGCCATCGTTCTATTATCACGTTTTCAGTTGGCGTAGATGGATGTATCGTCGTGTGATCCTTCATATGTCGCTGTACCACACTCCTGAATTCTGACCCTTTAAAATAACTCGCATTGTCTGTTTGTAATCGTGGCATCTGATATAATCTTTCCTTTGCCCCTTCAATAAACTGTTGAAATACCCGACTGACTGTCCCACTTTCTATGTTCATCAAAAGTTTCGCAAACACTACAAACCGTGAATACACATCTATAAAAGATAACATATACACATCCTTCTGCTTATACTGCAAATATGTTATGTCTGCCTGCCACAATTCATCAGGTCCTTTTGCCTCGTTACTGTAGGGATGTGCCCACCCATACCGTTTTTTATATACATTCTTCCGTATTAGTCCGTGTTTTCTCAATATCCTATAAACTGTTGACGGACTTGTATATACAATATCTTCATCCATCATCCTGTATGCCATCTGGCGGTGATAGTATTCGGGATGCTCTAATGCATATTCTACCACTAATTTTTCTTCTCCCAGCGTTAACGCATAAGGACTTGCCATGGGCTTATGGCTTCTATTTAGCTGTATCCCATTATGCAATACCCTTTGCATCCTGTACCATCAGCTCAGAGATATCCCTATCTCTTTTCAGTATTCGCTAAGCCTTATACCATAGCTCTTATATCGTTTCCCTGTCTTCACTACATCTTCCATAACTGATTCATCCACTATATGCTTATGCGTGCTTATATTAAACCCTTTTTTTTTATCGCTAAATTCTCTGCTACTAGCTCGCTTATAATCATATCTTTTCTTCCCAATTCATCCTTAAGTCTCACTTCTACTGCTGTTTCTTTAGCTTTTGGTCTAAATACAAGTTTTACATTTTTTTCTAACTGATTTTTCCACTTATAAAATAATGTATCTCGTATCCCTTTGTTCCTGCAATACTTTGCTATACCATCTGGATAACTTAATCCTTCTAGCACAATCCATACCTTATCTTCTGGACTGTACATGTTCTTAACCTTTGCCATGATTTCCTTCTAATCTTTACTTAAATTTTTATGGGAAATCACTCTCTATCTTTTTTTCACAAAAATTGTTTTTTCCCATTGAAACTTTATCAAAATAATGATAGACCTTTTTGTAAAATTAATCTCATTTTTTTATTTTCATTTCTTTACCTTTTTTTGAATTTTTTTCAGTTTTACTTGTTCATTTTTTATTATCTCAATTTAATAAGAATAGTAATCTAATCTATTTATCCATATCATTAAACTTTACCTTTGCCTATATTTAATTTTTCGCTACTTTTTTATCTCAATTAAATTTATATATTAATATTATTCTAAGCCATAGAAAGATATTACTATTTAGGTATAAAAAATTTTCAAATATAGCATATTTATTTAGATTTTTATTATCCTTGATTATAGATCAATTTTGTTTTTACACAGTAAAAATTCTATAAATATTATTATGGCACAAAAATTGACCAAATATAGTTTCACCACTAAAATTTTGCAACTTTTAAACTACCTCTATTACAATACTCAAAAAGTACAATCACACTAATATATTACTATTATACTACAACAACTTTTACAATATTACTAAAGTACTATTATACCATTACAACTATTGTAATATTATTAAAGTAATAATATATCATTACTACTAAAACAATATTATAATAATGCTATTAACAATATTATTATGACACCACTACTAAAATACTAAATAAAATAATAAAAATGTATTAAAGATTTAATATAACCTTGCAATAAAAATATTATAATATTAAAAACTAAAAAAGATATAATAAAAAATATCAGGGTGGGTGGTGGGGTGGTCTGAGGCTTATTAATAAAAAAAAAAATGAAACAGGTATTAAATGATAAATTGAAATATATAGTCAATATAGTTAATTATAAATAGTCAATAAAGGTATAATAAATATAATAATTATAACATTATAATAATGAATATTTTTTAAAAAATCATCTTTGGGAAATAATTTTCATTATCCATCAAAAGTAAAGATCTTTTTACTTCTGGGTGAAGAATATACATCGAATTAATATAACTTTCGGCGTTTGAAACTCTCCCAGGGAAAATGTAGTTGTATATTTCTTGAGATTTTATGAATAATCTTAGGGCTTCTGACTCATAAGAAGGATTTTTTTTCTCTTTAGCTAAAAGTGAATAAGCCACACCTAAGTTATTATAACCAACTGCAAGTTTTATTAAGGCTTCTTGTCTTTTTGGATTTTTTATTTCTCTTGTTCTAAGCTGCCTTTCCATGTTTTCCCAGTAGGAAACATAGTTTGCAAGATATCCTATGGCTAATTCTGGTTTACCAAAATTGATATGTGAATTTCCAATAGCAAGTTTCAGGTCTATATTTGATAGATGTTCGATTTCGAGTTGTAAAAAGGAAAACAAAGCTTCTTCATAATTTTTTAAATGATACTGTATCCAACCAACCATATATTTTTGATAATCATTCGAAAAACCTAAACTTTGAGCCATATTAAAATTACTTAGTGCTTGCTGATATCTATTGTAGAAGAAATAGTTTAGTCTTCCAATATTATAGTAAGCCTTAGCAAACTGTGGATTTTCTGATATAGCTTTTTCAAAGTAAGTATAAGCTAAAGTATCATCATTTTTATCGTAATATAATTCACCTATCTCATTTAAGATCTTATCAAATACTTTTTCCTCTGTTTCTTTATATAATCCATGGTTTATCAACTTCTCTGCCTTCAATAAACCTTGTAAAGCAATATCGGGTTGATTCATCTTTTCATAATAATGTGCATAAGGAAGATAGGCTGGAGCAAAAGTGGGGTTATACTTTAATATTTTATCAAAAACATCTTTGGCTTCAAAAGGTTTATTGACATCCAAGAAAAATTCACTTAGCTTTGTAAAAACAACTGGATCAACCATTTTTTTGAATCTTTTATCTATCTTTGAATATAAATCAGAAGCAGCTTCATAATTTCTTAAAATAACAAAGTTGTTTAACATTCTTACAAGATAATTAAAGTCTGGTTGGAAGTGACTTAATCCTTCTGAATATATATTTATTGCTTCTTGATACTCTTCAAACATCTCGTATCTTTTTGCAATTGCGATATATGTATCTTGATTAGCTGCAAATTTTCTATCTGCTAATAGATCTTCTAGGATTGTAAATGCTCTTTCCTTATTTTTATCTCCACCTTTTGCCAAATAAATATCTGAAAGCAGCTCATAAAAAGAAAGATTGTAAGGCCACACACTCTTTCCCCTCAATGCGATCTGTTCTGCTTGATCTAAGTAGTTACGCTCTAAAAGCAATCTCCCAAAGATAAGATAATACTTTTCGAATTTTCGCATTGAGGCTGCTCTATTAAAATTTTGAACAGCAACTTCAACATTGTTTTCTTTTTCAAGGACATTTATTGCTGCTTTATAATAATTTTGGGCTTGATTTGGTATAATAAAAAATTGGAAAATAATTACAAAAAGCACTATTGAAAGAATAGTTATGGCACTAATCCATTTTATATAAGGAAGTAACTTTTCGGTTAAAGTAGGGATATATACTTTCTCTTCTGGTGTCAAATGATACGATAAATCAATATTCAGAGTATTTTTTAAGTATTCCATAACTGCTTTCCAATGGACATTATTGGAAAGCAAATCTATAAGTCCCTCAAGTTCATTTGGAGAAAGTGCATCGTTTAGTATTAAATTCTTTATCTCATTTGAAAGCCAAGCTGGATAATTTTTTAATGTATTTATTATTATATGTACATCTTCATCTGAAATTTCGATGCTTGAGTAATCAGCATGGGGTTTCTCATGCTCTATACCAGCTTCAATAGGAATACCACTTGCTGCCAAAGAAAGATCTATAAATTCTTCAGGGATTTCAACATTTTCTTCTTCTTTTTGAATTTCCCCAATCTCTTCAGTAATAGGTTCTTGAATAGGTTCTTGAAATCCTTCACTAAAAGCTTCAGGTCCTTCTCCAAAACTAGAGAAATCGAATTCTTCTGTTGAAGGAAGTTCAGATGGTGTAGTTTCTATTTCAGGTATTTCTTCTTTTACTTCTTGCAATTCTTCTAATGGCTGTTCTTCAAAAGCTGACGGTTCTTTTAAACCTTCTAACCCTTCGAATTCTATCCCTTCAAGACCGCCAAATTCTTCTTCTACTTTTTCCTCTTTGATTGATGGTTTTTTTTCTTTCTTAGGCTTTTCTTCTTTTTGTATCTTTATTTCTTTTTTGGGTTTTATTTCTTCTTTAGCTTCTTCAAAAACAGGTTCTTCAAGAGATGGAGTTTCTATTACCCCTTCTAAATTTAACTCTTCAGGTATCTCACTTACTTTTGATTCTTCTACTGGAAGTTCTCCTCCAATAGCTTTCAGGTCTTCTCCCAATATTGAATCCAAATCTAGATCAATAGAAGATTTCCCCTCTGTTATATCTGATAGTATTTCTTTATCTACCGCTGAAATGAGAGATTTTTCACCTTCTACAATTTGATCTATCTCGTCAAAGGACCCCTCTCCAAAGTGCTCAATTGTTTTTAAGATTTTATTTATATCTTTTGCCATTTTTTATTATTTGATTTTAAAGTTATTTTTTTATTTTTCGACATCATCCATCTTATCATTAGAAAATTAATCTTTTTGCTTGAAATAAACCAATTAATATATATCTTTATTTAAAGAAATGAAAAGACAAAAATTAAGAATTTTCCATTCTTTTTTTCTTTTTCTTCTTTTTCTTTTATCAATCTTTATTATCCCAATTTTCTTGATGATAGATATCCTTTTTAATATAAAAAGATCAGATAAAAAAAGATATTTCAACGAAAGATTTAATCTTTTTTATATATTCAAAAACATATCAAATTATAAGAATTCAATTTGCAATAAAAATTCTCCATTTATTATATGTGTTGCGACTTCTGCAGGTGAGATTTCTACAGTAGAAACATTATTTGAATCAAATAATGTAAATCTTTTAATATTTACTACTTCAATTACTGGAAGAGATAAAAACCTAAACTTAAATTATTCACAAATTTTTTATCTTCCTTTACCTAATATTTTTTATCTAACTCTTATTTTTTCTATGTCTAAGCCAGATTCTATAATATTTTTGGAACATGAGTTCTGGCCTTCTTACTTTATTGCATCTTTTCTTTTAAATATTTCTATAATAACTTTGCAGATTCGACCTTCATTGCTTAAATCTAAACTATCTTCAATATTTTATATAAATTTACTAAGATTATCCGATATAATCTTTTTGACTGAAAGCAAAGAAAAATATCCAGATAATTTTCCTTTTTATAAAGTTAAATTAGATAATGTTGATATTAAAACACTTAAGATGGCAGAAGAAAAAGTGAGTAACTTAAAAAACTCTGTTATTTTTGCTTCTACTCATGAAGAAGAGGAAGATATTTTTTTTGATTCAATTAAATTTCTTAAAGATAATTTGTTAAATACTAAGGATTGCTTAGATTTTTTGATTTTTCTTGCACCTAGACATCCCAACCGAAGCAAAGAAATTCATGAAAACGCAATTAAAAAAGGGATTAAATCTGTATTTTACTCAAGTATAAAAGATGAAATTAAAATTTTCTTTAGCAATCTAGAATCAAGTTTTGAAAACCAAAATCAAAATATTAATAAATCATATTATGAACTAATAAACAATATTAAAACTAAAGAACTTGAAGACTTGAATCATTCAAAAATAAGCAAAGACGAACCTTTTATAATAATAGTAAACGAATTTGGGGTACTTGATTATCTTTATAAATATTCAAAAGTTGCAATTGTTGGAGCAACATTCGCTGAACTTGGAGGTGGACACAACATATATGAACCTTTATTAAAAGAATGCTTTGTCATTGTTGGTCCATATCTACACAATATGCTTAATATTTTTAAAAATGCAGAAAAACTTAATTTAACATTTAAGGTTAATAGTGAATTTAAAGAACTATCCGAGAAAATTTATCATGCATGGGTAATTTCTACACAGTATCAAAATAAAAAAGGGAATCCCGATTTTAGTGATTCCCCTTTTGAAAAATTATATTTAAGTCAATCGAGTTTTAAGCAACATATTCTTGATGAAATTCTGAAAGTTTCTGGCAATTCATAATCTTCTGAAGTGCTCTTTTTTCTATCTGTCTAATTCTTTCTTTTGTAAGATTAAATCTTTTCCCGATTTCTAAAAGAGACATTTCTTTACCATCATATAATCCAAATCTTAATTTTATTATCTTCCTTTCCTTATCAGAAAGAGAAGATAGAGCAACATTTACTATATCTTTTATATCCATTTTTAAAGCCATATCTAAAGGAGTTTCGGAATTATCTGGAATTATATCTCCAAAAACTGCATTGTCAGATACTGGCATATCGAGACTTTCAATTTCAGAAGCAGCATTTATAATTGTAGCTACCTTATCATCGCTGATATTGAGTTTTTCTGCAATCTTTTTTATTGAAATATTTTCACCATCACTCATAAGTGAATCCTCGGCCTTTTCAACCGCAAAAAGTGTGCTTACTTGATTTAAAGGTAATCTTATTGTTCTTGTTTTTTCTGATAATGCCTTCATTATAGATTGTCTAATCCACCAAACTGCATAAGAGATAAAGTGATTTCCAGCATCAGGATCAAATCTTTCAACTGCATTTAATAATCCAATGTTGCCTTCAGCTATAAGGTCCATCAAAGACATACCTTGATTTTGGTACTGTTTAGCTACAGAAACTACAAATCTTAAGTTTGCTGCAACTATCTTTTCTTTTGCTTTTTCATCGCCTTCTTTAGCTTTTTTAGCAAGTTCTATTTCCTCTTCACGAGTTAGAAGAGGTACCTTTTTGATATCCTGAAGATATGTTCTTAATAGGTAGTCTTTATCATCATTTGAAGAATTATCATTTTCAACATATTGTATCTCTTTTTCATTATCCTTATCTTCAAAGTCAAGATAATTATCAAAATATTTATTATAATCGATTATATAGTTAGTATATGAATGATCGTTTTCATAATCCATTTCGTTAATTTTAATAACTGTAGCTTCTTTTATCATCATAACCCCCCAAATTTAATGTTAGGAATTTGAGAAACAAACTGTAATAATCATAGCAATTTTTATGCCACAGATAATTAATATTTAATAAATTGAGTTGAGTGTAAATAGGGATTGAAAATTCTGAATTAAGATATTATAGATGAAGAAAATAAAAAGTATCTAATTATTTATGCTTCTTTAATTTATTAATTATTTTTCTTTATTTTATTTTTTAATTTCAAAACAATTTAATTCTTTGCTTAATCTTTTTGTATATTTTATATACATTCTATATTACAAATCACCCAACAATAACCATAATTTTTCTTAAATCCTCCCTCTGTTCTTTTGCCTTTAATATTTATTTTGGCATCTGGAAATGATTTTTTCAAATTCTCTACTACTTTATCCTTAATGGGAGCTATTTTTATCTTATCAATCACTATAACTGCATCGATATTAAGAATCTTATATCTTTGGTCGATTAAACTTAAAGTTTTCTCTAATAATTTTTCAGATGGGTAATTTTTATACATCTTTTCTGAATCTGGAAAAAGTTGACCAATATCTTTACCGATAGTATAGGAAGATATAGCATCTATAATGGCATGAATTAAAATATCTCCATCAGAATGAGCTAAAAATTTATGCCTTCCATCTACTAAAACTCCCCCAATATAGAGCCCTTTTACTTTTCTACCTGTATTTTTGACTATCTTATGAAGATCAAATCCCATCAAAGAAATATTTTGCATTTTTATCCTTTTAACAATATTTTATTTTTTATTCATTATTATGTCCATTGAAAAATTCATTAATAGTATTTAAGAAAATTGCTGTTTCTTTATCATTTGTAGCCGTAACTCTTAAAGAATTTTTTAAATATTTCGAAGATACATTTCTAACAGATACTTCATTTTTTAAAAGAAAATCATAACACTCTTTCATTCTCTCTTCTGCTTTAAAACTAAATAACAGGAAGTTCGTGTTGGATTTATACACTTTTGATATATATCCTTTTTCTCTGTATTCTCTCAATTTTTCATAGATATCTTGTCTATTATCAATTATCTGTTGTCTTACTTTTGAAATCTCATCTTTATTTTGCAACAACAATTTACCAATCTCAATGCTAATTTGTGATACAGGAAAAACTGGGAAGACTTTTTTAAGCTGTGAAGTAATATGTTCATTTGATACAAGGTATCCCAATCTTAAACCAGGAGATAAAAACCCTTTGGAAAAAGTTCGTAAGATTACAAGATTTTCAAACTCATTTAAAAGTGGAATCATTGTTTTATCAAGACAAAATTCAATATATGCCTCGTCGATTATTATCAGTTTATCTTTAAGTTTTTGCATAACATAAATAATATCAGCCAATGGGAAAAGAGTTCCGGTAGGATTATTTGGATTTGTAAATATTATTGCCTTAACATCCTTTCTTTTACCTTTTTTCACCAATCTTTTTATATCAATATTATATTCTACATTGGAGTCGAAGTTTTCTATTAGAGGAATTTCTATAAATGAAAGTCCAACCGATTCTCCGTAATTTTTGTAATCTGGATATGTCGGAACATTTACAATGCATTTCGCATTTTTTTCGTTTATAGCAATAAAAAGAAAATAAAGTAGTTCATCAATACCATTTGCGATAAGGATCTGCTGCTCTGAATTTACTTTACAATATTCTTTTAATGAAGTTAAAAATGGTGTAATGAAGTCTGATGTGGGATACTTTTCTATCCTTGCATTTAATATCTTTTCTTTTTCAAAATCACTTAAAAGTGAAATAGTAGAGATAGATGATTCATTTAATGCTAAAGTTGTCTTTTTTCTTTCAACATATATTTTATTTTCGCTTTTCTTAGTTAAATTTTTCCTAAAAAATCTTTTACTCATTTTTTATCCAGTTTCTATCGGAGTATTTTTTCATTCTTTGAATTTTAGTAAGAATCTAAAATATAAAAATTTAAAAATCATGCAAAATATCATTTAAATCTACTTTTGATGGATCTTTCAACTGATCTCTATATTTTATTATTAATGGAACTTGAATAAAATAAGTATCATTTTCGCTTTTTTTTTGTCTTGCACCAGGAACAATGATAGCATTTTCTGGAACTTCTTTAAAGTAAACTTTGTTGTTTGTTATATCGATTATAGGTGTAGAACCATTGATAATAGTCCCAGTACCGATTACAGCACCCTTTTTTATAATAACACCTTCATAGATACCGCAGTTGCCACCTACAAAAACATTGTCTTCAATTATTACTGGTCTTGCTACAGCAGGTTCAAGAACACCACCGATAATAGTACCAGCAGAGATATGACAATTTTTACCTATCTGAGCACAACTTCCAATCAAAGCCAGTGAATCCACCATACTCTTCTCATCTATATATGCTCCCACATTTATAAATGAAGGTGGCATAACTACAGTACCCTTACCAACAAATGCACCTTCCCTTAAAATTGATCCTGGTAAAAAACGAAAATTACCATCACTTCCTCTATATTGAAACTTATCAAGATAGATAATACCATCTTCTTTCCATTTCCTTATTTTACCATACTTAAAAAAGAGTAATATGGCTTTTTTGACCCATTCATTTACCATATATTGGTTATCTATTTTATCAACAACCCGAATCAAGCCTGATTCTAATAGGTTCAATAATTTTTTAAGATACCTTAAAAGTTCCTTTTCTGAAAAAGGTTTTTTTTCTTCCTCTAAACTTAATAAATTTTCAATCTTTTCTCTAATAGCAGAAATTTGTTTGTCATTATTTTCATTTTCTTTCATTACTCGCATGTTCATTCCTTAACTTTAATTAATAAATAATTTATACTTAACGCAATAATACCTCATAATCATATCTAATACTATTATTTCTTATAACTTAAATATATCTAAAACTATTGTTTCTTAACAAATATATCTAATGAATGTATTGAAAAAGGATATGCTACTTAATTAAGTACCTTTTCTAATTCAAAAGATAACAGAATTTTATAACTTATCAAACTTCTTAAAATTGCATTTTTCACTTTTTATGCATAAATTGAATTGAAGAAAAGTTGTTGGCTTTTAATTTTTTAGCTTATTATTCATTTAATCATTCTATTACTCCTTTTTAAATTCATTTTTAATTCATTAATATAAATAGTAAAAAAAATATAGATTATTACAAGATTTTAGAAAAAATTTTATAAAAAATTATATAAAGAGGTATGAAATGGAAGCTCAAACTCTTTTAAAGTTAAAAAACCAAGCTAAGGAAATTAGAAAACTTATAATTTCTATGATTGGAAATCTTGGTGTTGGGCATATTGGTGGCTCTCTTTCAATAGTTGAAATACTCACAATTCTTTATTATAAATACCTAAATGTCGATCCTAAAAATCCAGATAAAATGGATAGAGATAGATTTGTTCTTTCAAAAGGTCATGCTGGTCCTGCTCTTTATGCCACTTTAGCCAGTAAAGGTTTTTTCCCAATAGAATGGTTAAATACATTAAATCAAGGTGGAACAAGACTTCCAAGTCATTGTGATAGAACCAAAACTCCAGGTGTAGATATGACAGCAGGTTCTCTTGGTCAGGGTTTTTCTGCTGCGGTTGGAATGGCTTTAGGATGTAGACTAGATAAATTAAACAATCATATTTATTGTATAATAGGGGATGGTGAAAGTAACGAAGGACAGATCTGGGAGGCAGCAATGGCTGCATCACAATTTAAGCTTTCCAATATAATAGCCTTCACTGATTACAACAAGATGCAAATAGATGGATATCTACATGTGATAATGAATATTGAAGATATAACTTCAAAGTGGCTTTCTTTTGGTTGGTATGTTCAAAGAGTAAATGGACATGACTTAGAGCAGCTTGACTTTGCCATAAATCGAGCATTAAATGAAAAATGTAGACCTTCCATGATTATATGTGATACCATAAAAGGGAAAGGATTCTATCCTGGGGAGGGAAAGGTAGAAAGCCATAATATGACATTTGATAAAAATATGGCAGCTGAAGCAATAGAAAAGCTAGAAAAAGAAAATGACTTATAAAAGAAAAAAATTATACAGAAATAGCACAAAGAAATATAAATTAAATTTTTATAGATAAAAATAAATATAATTTAGAAATAATTATGATGAGGAGAAGATATATGGCTGAAAAGGAAATGCGTCAGGTATATACAGAAACTTTAATAGAACTTGCAGAAAAAGATCCAAATATCGTTGTTCTTGAAGCTGATTTAATGAAATCGACAGGGACGGCTTCTTTTGCAAAAAAATTTCCAGATAGATTTTTCGATGTTGGTGTTGCTGAAGCAAATATGGTCGGGATTGCAAGTGGTCTTTCTGCTGTCGGTAAAATCCCTTTTGCAGCCACTTTTGCTTGCTTTGCAACGAGAAGAGCTCATGATCAATTCTTTATTTCTGCAAATTATGCAAAATTAAATGTAAAACTAATTGGTGCTGACCCTGGGGTTACTGCTGCTTTTAACGGTGGGACACATATGCCTTTTGAAGATATCGCTCTAACAAGAGTCATACCTGATTTAATCGTCTTTGAACCATCCGATCCAGTCTCATTAAAAAAGCTTTTAATCAAAAGCGCATATCACAAAGGCTGTACATACATGAGACTTCATCGAAAAGCGACAAATACAATTTATAATGAAACTGAAGAATTTGAATTTGGTAAGGGAAAAATATTAACCAAGGGGAATGACGCAGTTGTCTTTGCCTTAGGTGTTGTTTGTGTTAACGAAGCATTAAAGGCGGCTCAAATCTTGTCAAACGAAGGGATCAATATTACAGTTGTAGATATGATTAGTGTAAAACCTATAGATAAAGAGTTAATTATATCTTTAGCTCAAAATAGTAAGGTTACTTTGACTTTTGAGAATCACCAAGTAATTAATGGTCTTGGCTCTGCTGTTTGTGAGGTCTTAAGCGAAAATTATCCTAAAAAAATAATAAGACTTGGTGTTCAAGATCTATTCGGTGAAGTTGGAACATTAGATTACCTTAAAAATAGATATGGCATAACAGCTGAAAATCTTATTAAAAATATTAAAAATGCATTAGAAAAATAATAAGAAG
Organism: Spirochaetales bacterium; assembly: GCA_012797605.1. Taxonomy (GTDB): domain Bacteria; phylum Spirochaetota; class JAAYUW01; order JAAYUW01; family JAAYUW01; genus Exilispira. The sequence continues at coordinate 14,370 of JAAZOT010000034.1, forward strand.
AAAAATTTTTGATTCTATTTTTTTGGTACTTCTCAGGTTTTATAAAGAACCTTATGATGGAAACAATAAAAGAATTTAAATTTGTTTCATTATTTTATCTGGATCTTTTAAAAATATAATAAAGAATAATGATAGAAACATTAGTAAAAGGGCAAGAAGTATTGCCGGAGTAAAACTTCCATTTTTAGTCTTCAAAGCTTCCATAAGATAAACAAATACAACAGAAGCTTGACCGAAAAATTGGATTATACCATTTGATGTTCCTTCAGGAGTAGGCCTTGTGATTTCTGCAGCATATTGCATCCCTATTGGGCTTGCACTTACTAAGAAAAATCCCATAAAAAACCCACTTATATATAGTAGATACTCGTTTTTTGCAAAAGTTAAGCCGACCAAGCCTGGAATGCAAAACAAAAAACCAAGAAATATAAAAGGTACTCTTTTTTTCTTTCTATCGGAAAAAATAGGCATAATGAGGGCTCCTAAGATTCCTCCTACAAGAATTAAGGCTCCTAAGGTTCCAGCTTGAATTGGGTTAAACCCTCTTGGTCTTATAATATTTTCTATCCAAGTCAGTACTCCATTAAAAATACCCATTCCAATAAATGAAATCAAAAGATAAATTAAAAATGATTTTACCTTAAAAGCATGTTTTAACCCATCAAGCATAAGAGCTCTTACTTCTTGACCTTCACTACATGGGGGTGTAGGTGGTTTTTCTCTTGCAAAGATTATGAAAATAAGTGCAGAAAGAAAGGCAAAACCTCCATAGATAAATTGAACAAATGGAATTGTCAGTTTTTCAATTAAAATCGGTGTAAGTGCCATACCTGTTGCTGTCCCAAGCAAATTTGATAGTGTTACGAGTCCAACAGCTGTCGCAGATTCTTCTGTTGAAAACCACAATGCTGCAATTTTTGTCCAGGAATTTAGTAAAAATGGCTGAGAAATAGCTAAAAATATAGTGCTTATGAATACCAGTGTAAAATTTTTTCCTGCAAGTCCCCTGACTAATCCAAATATTCCCATTAAAATTACCCCAATACTTACAGATTTTTTAAAACCAATTGTATCTATAGCCCAAGAAACTGGAAAAGATAAAGGCAAAAACGCAATCATAAATAGCATAGCTAAAAGACCTACTTTAAGATCATTTACTCCATAAAAACTAGCAGCAAGACTAGATATAGGAGCATAACTTATCCAAAGAACCTGAATAGCTAAATTTACAAGCATAAAAGAAGCTAATACGACCCAACGATAACCATAGAGTTTATATTCTTTTTGTTGCATATCTACTCCCTTATTTTTATTGTTTTTTACTTTATTATCTTTTTGTTCTTCTCTCTATTTATTTACTTTTACATAATATCCATTCATCCTCTTATAAATTTCTTTAAAGTTTTTAAATAAGTTATCATATACTTTTTTTCTTTCTGTTTGAGGCTCATATATCTTTTTATATTTAATAAGACTTGGGATGTCTGAAAACGAAAGTTTCCCTATCCCAACCGAAGCAATCCAAGCTGCTCCTCGTAAATTTGCAAGAATAGGATTTTCTACCTGATACATCTTTACTCCAAGAACATCAGCAAAAATTTGACACCATGTATCTGATTGTGCCCCTCCTCCAATTATATTAATTTTTTGTGTCTTCTTTTTCATAAATCTTTCAACTGGATTTAAAAGCCATCTTGTATTTAATGCGATACCCTCAAAAAACGCTCTTATTATATCTTCTCTTGTATTTTTTAATGAAATATTATAAAGGCCAGCCCTAACAAAACGATTATCAATTGGAGCACGCTCTCCCCATATCCATGGTGTATATATTATACCATTTGAACCAGCTGGAACCCTTTGCACTATCTGATCGAGAACTTTATAAATATCTGGTTTTTGAGCTTCTAATAGAAGTTCATCTTTATGATACAAGATATTATCTTTTAAAAAAACAAGATTTCCACCAGCTGTTGCTTGAAGTCCAATGAGAAGATACCTTGAAGGTATTGCACAGGGAAGTGATGCGATTGAATGTACAACATCAGTTTTTTTAAAAGGAAGATGTGCTGCAAGCCAAGAAGAAGTGCCCAAATATAGATGTAACTCATAATCTTCTACTGCTCCCGAACCAACAGCGGCAGCTGTCGTATCTATAGCACCAGCAACTACTTTGACATTGTCATTTAATCCAAATTCTGAAGCGATATCTGCCTTTACATTACTAACAATATCAGTTGGAGCAATAATATCAGGAAATTTATCAATATCTATTCCGGATCTATTTAATAGTGCCTTAGAATAATCTATTTTTTCTGGATTTCTATTATCTGTGACCCATGAAGTCAATATTGAATCATAAGTTGCGACGAATTTTCCAGTAAGTTTCAGATTAAAATAATCAAGAACGTTCAAGAATTTATATGTTTTCTTATATATATCAGGCATAAAATCTTTAATATATAACATATGACCTGCTGGATCCTTTCCCGTTAATGAAGGCATACCGCCAGTTAGTCTTATCCAGCGAATTACTTGCGAAATACTGACACCTTCATAGTTTACTAATCCTTTAAAATGATTTTTCAGTGATTTTGCTCCTCTCATATCCATCCATAAAATACAATTATGAAGCGGTTCACCATTTTCGTCGATTGGAATTGTCCCTTCTCCTTGGGTAGAACAACATATCGCAACAACATCTTTTTTCAAAGAAGAATTTTTCTCCAATAATCTTTTACTTGCACTTGTAAAAGCAGACCACCACTGCTGAGGAGATTGTTCTGCACCACCATCTTCGAATAGATATAGATCTATTTGCTCTTTTTCCCATGCGATTATTTCTCCAAAAGTGTTAACTAATCCTACCTTTATTCCTGAAGTCCCGAGATCTACAGATAATATCAGTTCCATCTTATACCTCTATATTAATGTTTTTAATAAAATATTGATGTTTTTATAACAATTTTTATAGTCCAACATTCTGAAAAATAGAATCAAATCTCCTCAATGCATCATCTATTATTTCATCAGTATCTGCCATACTTGTATAAAGCCTGCTTCCAGCTAATGTGACTATCCCATTTGCCATATATGCTGCTCCCATCTGTTCAATCATATGTTTTCGTGGTTTTAATTCTTTAAGCACTTTAAATATTTTCCTTGTATCAAGTAGCATTACAGCAGAGGTCTCAAGATGAACGATAGAGCCCTGATTATAAACTACGAAAGGAAGATTGTACTTTTCCATTATTTTTTTTAATCCTTCAGCTAACCTATCTCCAGCCCTACCTGCTAGAATTGGAGCATTTGTTCTCTCCATTTCTAGCAATGCATAATAGCCAGCAACGCATGATAAAGGATTTGCTGATAATGTTCCTCCTACATATGCTCTTTCACCTGTTCCTCCAAGACCTGAAGAAAAGCACATCATTACATCTTTCCTACCTCCAACTGCTCCAGCCATAGGATACCCTCCTGTTATGCATTTTCCAAATACTGTCAAATCTGGTTTAACATTAAAATATCCCTGAGCACAACCCATTCCTATTCTAAATCCGCTAACTACTTCATCAAAAATAAGAAGTGCCCCAAATTCATCACAAAGCTCTCTTACCTTTTTGTTAAAATCAAATGGTACTGGTCTTGTTCCACTTTCTGGACCTAATGGTTCGACTATAACTGCAGCTGTTCCTCCATTTAATTTATTGATTAAAAGTCTTCTTCTTAGATGGGAAATTGCGTTTGGAAAAATCTCTTGTGTATTTGATGTAGCTCCTTTTGGAATCCCTTTAGATTCGAATCTTTTAGTTCCTGGAATATGAAGTGAATAAACCATTGAATCACTCCAACCATGATATGCACCACCAACTTTTATAACTTTCTTTTTCTTTGTAAAAGCCCTTGCAGCCCTAATGGCAGCCATTACTGCTTCTGTTCCAGAAGCAAACATTCTAAGCATTTCGCATGAAGGGACATATTTATTAACAAGCTCAGCAAGTTTTAACTCATACTCATGAAATAAGCCAGTGACAGGTCCACAATCATTGATAACTTCAATTACTTTATTTCTTACATAATCATAATTGCTTCCAAGGACCGTTGGACCACCTGCTTGAAGGAAATCTATATATTTATTTCCATCAATATCATACATATATGGACCTTCTACCTTTTTTATGGCTATCGGAAAAGGATAATTAAAGGCAAGATTATGCTGTACTCCTCCTGGTATATAATTCTTTGCCTTTTCGTGCAAAAGCTTTGAATTTATGCATTTTTCATCAAAATATTTCAAATATTCGTCCATCTTTTCTTTTTTGATCTCAACTAAAGGTAGATCAACAAGTTTATAAAGTTGTTTAAATACTAAATCAACATCTGGATATTTTGAAATTCCGTATTCCATATTGTCTCCTTTTAAGAATTTTTTATATATTTTTATCAAACTTTTTTTGATCCTCTCTTAGCTTATGAAAAGCCACTTCTTTAACGATATCAGGGATTTTTGATATCTTCCTTTCTGTACATAAGGCTAAAAGATATGTAAGTGAGCATTTTTCGACTAATTCAATATTATCTATTGCTCTTTCTATAGAGTCTCCGAAACATATTACCCCATGGTTTTTTAATATATAAGCATTATGATAATTTCTTATGAACTTTGATAAATTTTTCTGTAAAAATATTGTACCTGATGGTGCATATGGAACTATCTGAATACTTTTACCCAAGAATCTAACTTGTTCATCAAATAAAGCCGGGACAGGCATATCTATGAGTGCAAGTGTACTTGCATATACCTGATGGGTATGAATAATTGCTTTTACATCTTTTCTGTTTTTATAAACAAGGCAGTGCATTGATGATTCTATAGATGGTTTTCTTTCACCTTCAATTATATTCATATTTAGATCTAAAACACAGATATCATCAATAGTCATTTTGAAGTAATCAAAGTTTGAAGGAGTTATCAAAAAACTTTTCTCATCGGATGTTTTTAATGATAAATTACCTCCAGTAGCAAGTAGATATCCTTTAGAAACAAGTAATTTAGAAGTCTCTAATAAAATTTCTTTCTCTTTAACATATAGACCCATGATATACTCCTTTAATATTTGAATTATCTTTACATCGTAAAGATTTTAATATATAACTTGACATTGTCAAGATTTTTTGTAAAATTTTTGTGTTATGGAAGAAAAAAAATATCACCATGGTGATTTGAAAAATGCTCTTATAAAAGCTGGTATTGAAATACTTTCACAGCAAGGTATTTCAGCATTATCTTTAAGAAAAGTCGCAACTAAAGCAGGGGTTAGTCATGCTGCACCTTACGCGCACTTTAAAAATAAACAAGATCTTATTGCCTCGATTTCATCTGAAGGATTCAATCGTATCTATGAAAAAATATTTATAAAAATAAAAGATATACCTCATGATCTGCCAGAAAAAAAGCTTAAAGAAGCAGCATTAGCTTATCTTGAATTTGCCTTAACAGATTCCGATCATTTTAGAATTACATTTTCTGGGATCATAGAAAAGGATAAAGAGAAGTATCCTGAATATATTAAAGCTTCAAAACGATGTTTTTCGATGGTTCAAGATATAGTAAGAGAATGTCAACAAAAAGAGATATTAAGAAATTGTCCATTAGATGAGATGACAATGACAATTTGGAGTTTGGTACATGGTTTTGTTTCTTTGCTTATAGATAACGAATTCTCTCACAATACTTTTGAAAGTCAAAAACCTACTGAGCTTTTATTAAAAATATTAAATCAAATTACATTGAAAGAAATAAAATAAACTAGTATTTACTTAGCTTCTTTCCAACTATTAAAAAAATCATAAATATTCATTTTGAAATAATGATTGAATAATTCATCCATGTTTTTGAAACTGCCCATAAAGATATTCGATAAAAACATCTTAAAATTATCATAACCATTAATTTTTATAAGATACAATAAAAAATCGAAGAAATATTGCCTTGTTTCTAAATGCTCTTCATATTCTGGCATAATTATTTTTGGATCCTTCTTTCCATAAAGCATTTCTTCATCTTTATATTTATTTTTTAAAAGTTCTAATAGATTTTTCTCATTTATTTTATAATCACTTATATTTTCTATATTAAAGCAATACTGCTCGAAATAATCAGAAAGAAGATGAGCGATTGCTTCATTTAAAAAACTAATATGGCATTGTTTTTTGCTATACTCTTCTAAATCAACATTTTTACCATTAGCATAATCAATAAATAACTGTAATAAATATTTTCCAATAACTTGTTGATAAAGATGATGAACATACTCATGTAGTAGAACAGATTCTAAAAGAAATCGATCTTTTGTAGTCTTATCTTCAAATTTCTCCTTTTTAAATCTAATATGAATAATGTTTGGAGAATTATAAACTCCAGTAAAGTTGTATTTTTTAAAGATAGATTTTAAATTATTAAAAAATGAATTACCTTCATAAATTATGACGAAAGAAACTGAATCTGGAAGCAGTGTTGTTGTGCCTTTTTTATTTAAAATATCTAAAAAAGTATATTTAATGATTGGGTCACCTAAATTAAAAGCGCCATCTACATCTTTAAATAAACATATTCTTAGGCTAATTTCTTTTATTTTTTCATTTGTAATATTATTTAATCTAAGAAAAGGATCTATATCTTTGTAATAATTTTCAAAAAAGTTTAACATAAAAGATGAATTGAGACTTTTTTCAAAGATAAATTGGTTCATCTGATTTAAATAAATATTGAAATTTGAACCTTTTGATGTAATTAAAGAATTTTCAAATACTTTGGTTTTATCAGTATTCGATTTAGTGCCAATAGTCTGACATGATAAAAATGAAAATAGCATTATAGATAAAAGAACTACTGCCAAAATTCTTTTTGATTTAATACATCTTTCAACCATAAAAAACCTCTTTGATAGTTTTAGTTAATTTTTAAAAATAATAAATCTTTCTCTAGTCTATCTTATATAATTTTTTTTATTTAGTTTTATTAATAAATACATTTATTTATAAAATATTACATTATTTCCTTAAAAAATCAATTGACATCTATTTATATGTTAAATATAATCTTTTTAGATTTAATAGTGGAGGTAAAAATGCATAGTGCCCAAATTATTATCTTTCTCCAAAAGATTCAAAACCCAATTTTAAATACAATAATGAATTACATAACTTTGATTGGCTATGAAATGGGGGTTACAATAATTTTATGCATATATCTATTTGGTTTTTCTTTTCACAAAGGCTTTTTTGTCCTTCAATCCTCTTTCTTAACCTTTGTCTCTACAGATATACTAAAAAATGGATTTATGCTTAAAAGACCTTTTCTGATGGATAATAATGTTTTGAATTTAGATAAATCTATGATTAAAGAAGCAAGCCTTGGTTCTGTTAGTTATTCTTTCCCTTCAGGTCATTCAAGTGGAATAACTGTTGTCTTTGGTTCAATCTCTCTTTCTGTTAAAAAAAGGTGGTTTTATACTTTATCTGCAATTTTAATTTTCCTTGTTTGTTTTTCAAGGATCTATCTTGGGGTTCATTACCTTCAGGATGTTCTTGTTGGTATTTCTCTTGGTATCATTAATATACTTTTGTATTATATACCATTAAAAAACTATATTCAAAATAATAAAAACTTCCCATTTAATCTTACTTTAACAAATAGAGGGAGAATTTCATACTTTATCTTTTTTATTTTCCTTCCATTTCTTCTTATTTTTATACCTATCCAGTTTGACAAGGGGCAGGTGGGCTTTTTAATAGGTGCAAATCTTGGCTATTTCTTACTTGGAAGAAATTTAAAAAATTCTTATTTGGAATATAAAATTAAAATTGTACCAGTCATACTTAGAATAATAATAGGTTTTGCCTTTTATATGATATTAAGATTAGGACTTTCTTTCCTTTTTAATCTAATCTTCCCTGATAAACTAATTGAAATAGTGTATTTTAGAGTCATAAGATACTTTTTAGTAGGTCTTTTTACCGTTGGTTTAAGCATAATTTGCTTTTTAAA
>JAAZOT010000035.1 GCA_012797605.1 Spirochaetales bacterium
ACCTTTCAAATATGGTAAAATTTTCTCAAATTTTACAGAATGGTTTTATTTCTGATTCCTTTTCAACAATAGAAAATAGATATATATGGGGTTCCATTTTCCTTATTAGTATTAATATAATTATACATGATATTTTTATTTAAAAGATCTACTAACAAAAGAATTTTTATTCTTTTTAAGATATATTCAAGTTAAGATATTCAAGTTTTAATATCATGAGGTAAAAAATGAAAAATGAATTAATTAGAAGATTAATTTTGGTACTATTAATAATTTTTCTTACAATATTTATTGACCAGATTAGTAAATATCTTGTTTCACATAATATGGATCTATACTCTTTTAAATCTATTATTCCTGGAGTATTAAATTTTAGATATATTACAAATTATGGATTTTTGCTTGGTATAGGATCAAATTTAAATGATGGAAGAACATTTAATGGAGTCGTAATAATAACGATATTTGCTTTATTCATCCTTTTAGGTTATTTTATCTATCTTTTTTTCCAAAAAACAACATCGAATTTTCTTCTTGTTACTTTTTCAATACTTATAGGTGGTGCATGGGGTAACTTTTTGGATCGTCTTATAAAGGGGAAAGTAGTAGATTTTTTAGAATTTGTACTTCCAATTAAAAGAATTGGCAGGTTCTATATTGGTTCTACACCAATATTTAATATGGCTGATTTCTTTGTGACAGTTGGTATTATTATGCTTTTAATCTATTATTTTATTATAGAACCAAAGGAGCATAATAGAAAAAAAGCAGAAGAAATAGCTTCTGAAAGATCGCAGAATGAGTTTTCAAGTAATAATGATATTAGTCAAAATATGACTGAAGAAAGATTAGATTTGGATAAAAATGAAAACTTAAATGAAGATATAAATGAAAATTCTAATGAAATCAATAAAACTGATTGTAAATAATGAAAAATATCTCAAAACAAATAAAAATATTGTTAAAAATAAAATAAGCAAAATTTTTTGAAAATAATATTAAAATAATCTTTTAAGTCGCAATATGATAGAAAACAAAAAAGAGAATGATGATGAAATTGAATTCTTTCAAATTGTTATTCCTGAAAATACTTTATCAACAAGAGTAGATAAATTTTTATCCGAATATAGCGGATATTCAAGAAGTAGAATTTCAAAATTTACTTATAAACTTTTAATTAATAATAAAGAAGAGAAACTTTCCAAAATAATAAAGCCAAGAGATATTATTCAGATTTATTTAAAAGTACCTGAAGACTATACAGAAATTATCCCTCAAAAGTACGACTTAAATGTAATTTATGAAGATGATTCATTGCTTATTATTAAAAAACCTTTCAACATACCTACTCACCCATCCTTTGGGCATTCTTCTAATACGATTTTAAATTATGTTAAATACTATCTACTAGATAAAAATGAAAATCCTTTGCCAGATTGTGGTATGGTTCATAGGCTAGATAAAGATACAGAAGGGATTTTAATATTTGCCAAGACAATAGAAAGTCAGGCTTATTTTAAATCTCTTTTCATGAATAGGCAAATTGAAAAACAGTACTTTGCTATTATAAAAGGCATAATTGAACCAAATATTGGTGAATTTAATGACAAGCTTAAAAGAGATCCAAATGATAGGCTTAAATATAAGGTATCTATAAGTGGAAAAGAAGCTATCTTATCTTATAATCGTATTGGTGTTTCATCTGATTATAGTGCCGTAAATATAAATCTTAAAACTGGCAGGACTCATCAAATAAGAGTTCAATTTTCATATAGAGGACATTTTGTTATGGGAGATCCTATATATGGAAAAAAGCAGAATAAAATCTATGAAGAGTATGGTATGCTATTATTATCCAAAAAAGTTGGTTTTATTCATCCAAAGGATCACAAATTTTTAAAATTTGAAATAGATTTACCTCAGAGATTTCAAAAATTTATATATGATTATAAAATAGATTTGGAAGGTTAAAGTACTATGAGATTGAATATAGGTTTTACTGGTATTTCTGGAATGCTTGGTAAAAATTTTTTGGATTTTTACTTAAAAGATAGAGAATTAAGAAAAAAATATAGAATTATTGGTTTATCGCGAAATATTTCGGAAGATTTAATAAAAAAATATAAAGATAATTCCGATGATTTAGTTTTTAGGAATATTAACTATTTTGATCAGAATAGCTTAAAGAATGCGCTAGAATCCATAGATATTTTAATCCATTCCGCTGGTGTTACAAAAGGTAACTATTACGAAATATTTCAAAAAGGAAATGTTGAAGTCACTGAAAATCTTATTAAAGTAATTGAAAATGAAAAATTACCTATAAAAAATTTTATATTTATTTCCTCTCAATCTGTTCTTGGTCCATCTGATTTAAATAATAAAGTGAAAGATATATTCTTTGACGAAGAAAGTAAAAGCAATCCTATCTCTAGCTATGGTAAAAGCAAGACAGAAGCAGAAATAAGAATCAAAAATTCAAATATAAACTGGTCTATTATAAGATTTCCGACAATTTTTGGTAAATATGAGATGGATTCTCTTATTTTGTTTAAGTTCGCGAATAAAGGGATAATGCTTGATACATCTTGGGAATATTTTACCTTATCTTATATTCTAGCAGAAGATGGTGTAGAATTAATATTCAATTTAATAGATAAAATGGCTAGTGATTTCGAGATGGTAAATAAAAAGGTATATCACTTTTGTTATGATAAACCCATCAGAATTAGAGATTTTATGAATGAAATAATGGGATTTTCTAATAAAAAAGTAGTTTTAAAGATCTTAGCTCCTAGATTTCTATTTAAAATAACTGCTTTAATTTTAACTTTAATATCAATTTTAAATAAAAAAGCTATAATAATAAACAAAGAAAAAGTTAATGAATTTCTGCATTCAAGATGGCTTATGGCAAATGATAAAACCAAAAAATTGTTATCTTTAAGTAATATCGAAAGAAAAGCAAATTTACAAGAAATTTATGAATGGTATAAAGAAGAAGGATTAATTTGATATGGAAAAAAAGGGATTATCATTGTATCCTATCGATATTGTAATAATAAGTTTGAATATTATTTTTGCCTTATTTAGTTTTTTAAATTTAGGTAAACTATATATTAAAATTGGTAAAATTAATTTTGATAGAGAATTTTTATTAGGTTTTTTCTTTTTATTTGCAAATCTACTTATATTATTTTGGATAAAGATTTCGAATCCTTCAAAAAATATTGTTGTACAATTCTTTAGACTATTTTATGGTCAAGCCTTTTATATTATATACTTCCCTGAATGTATTACTCTTTCACAACTATTTTATAATGGTAAATCTTTCGATTCAATCTTTGCATATTTAGATTTTATAATATTTCACTATCAACCTGCTGTGGAATTTAGTAAAGCATTTATAACCAATAGATATATAAATGAGTTGTTCTTTTTCTCTTATTTTGCCTATTATTTACTTATGGCTGCTGGATGGTGGATACTCTACTTTAGAAAGAAAAAAAAACTAGCACATTATTGTTTCTTTGTAACGACATTAAGCTTTGGATTTTTATATATATGGTATACTTTTTTCCCAGTAAAAGGACCTAAATTTTATATAGAATCACTTCATAATGTATGGTATTCAAATTTTCAAGGATTTTATTTTACCAATTTGATGAAGAGAATATTCAATTCTACAAATTTAGGAGGTGCTGCCTTCCCATCTTCTCATGTAGCAATTTCACTTATAGCTCTTTTTCTAAATAGGATATATAACAAGAATCTAATGCCAATAATTTTCCCTCTAACATTTACACTTATGCTTTCTACAGTTTATTTATATGCTCATTATTTTGTTGATGTCATAGGAGGAATTTTTGCAGCAATAATTCTTTATACTTATGTGCCTCTATTACAGAATCTATTTTTAAAATTAACACGGAATCTCAGTAAAATACTAATAGAAAAATTTAATTTTAAACAAATTAATTCAATTGAAGAAGATCTTTCTGTCGAATAAAAGATATTCCTATTATTTTTTTATTAATAGTATTTTAGTTTTTGAAGTACTGTTCTTATTATATAAGTTATTTAAGTTGTTACTTTTATACTATTTTTTATTATATTCCCTTTATAGAAGTTCATTTGAAAAATAATATTTTTATAAAAACTTCATTGTTTTTTAATAAAAAAATTATTTTGAAATTTAAAAATGATAAAAATAAATAGAAAAATTAATAAAATCAATAGAAATATTAATAAATATAATTTATTAAATTAAAAAATAAAATATATTGACAAACAAATTAATTTATGTTATATATTAATTGAACATCTAAATTGATGGAGGTTTTATGAAAAAAATGATAGGTAGATGTCCTATATGTGGAGAGCCTCTAACAGTGACTTCTCTTTTTTGTAAAGAATGCAATCTAACAATCTCAAGTGAGTTTGAACTTGATGGATTTTTTAAATTGACAAATGAGCAATTGCTTTTTGTAAAAACTTTTATTAGAAATAGAGGCAATATCAAAGAAGTAGAAAAAGAATTGGGGATTTCTTATCCTACTGTAAGAAATAAACTTGATGAAATAATTGAAGCTCTTGGATATAAAATAGAAGGTAAGGACGATTTTCAAAATAAGAGAAAAGAGATTTTAGCAAAACTTGAAAAAGGGGAGATTACATCAGAACAAGCGATAGAGCTTTTAAAAGAAATTGAGTATTAAGGGGATTAAAATGGAAATAAAAAAAATAAACTCCTCAAATTTAAAATCTTTTTCATTTCAACTATCCTCAGCTGATTTATATATTGAGCAATCAGATGCGAATTCCATTGAAATAGAAACAGACGCAATCTTAGATCAGGATTACGAAATAATTGAGAAATCAGATTCAATTGAAATAATTGAAAAAAGAAGAAATTTCTTAAATTTTTCTTTTTTCAATTATTCAAAATATTTTAAATTAGTTATTCCAGAAAGTATATCTCTTTTTATCTCAATTGCTTCTGGTGATTTAAAAATCATAAACAAGGTCAGTAAAGAAGATAATAAAAGCTACTTTAAAACAAAGACTATAGATGTAAAGCTCACTTCTGGAGATTTATCTATTGAAAATATATCTACTGCAATATTTATATTTTCTTCTACCTCTTCTGATATATCAATTGAAAATTCAAAGTTAGGAAAAACAAAGATAAAGGGAATATCTTCTGATTTATATCTTAATAACTGTATGGTAGATGAAATTGAAGCCAAAACAATTTCTGGAGATGTCACATTGAAATTATTGAATTTCAATAAGATTGAAGCTGATTTAAAATCTGGAGATATTAGTATCATATGTCCAAAGACAAAGATAAATGGTTCATTTAATACTTTATCAGGTGATGTTGAGTTAAATGGAATTGAAATAGACAAAAGTATTTCTACCCCATACTTATATTTAAAAACATTATCAGGGGATATTTCTGTTAATGGTAAATATGAAGTTTCCATAAATCCAGTTCCTTCTCAAAATAATGAACCAATAAAATCGGCTTTTGAAGAATCTAGTAAGAAGGACGAAAGGGAAAAATTTATTCAACTCTTAGTTGATGGTAAGATTTCTGAAAAAGAAGCAGCTGAGCTTTTAAAAGGTTTTGGTTTTAATGAAGATGAAATTGATTCAATATTCGAAGAGTATCTTTTTAGAAAAATTAATAAGGGTGACAAGTAGAGGGGGTTACTATGAGTGATTCAATTTTTTTTGAATTGGAATCGGAAAAGAAAAAGATATTGAAAATGGTTGAAGAAAAAAAGATAACTGCAGAAGAAGCAGATAGATTAATCTCTATTTTAGAAGAATCTGTTTTAAAAGAAGAGGCAAAAGAAAAATTAAAAGAAGAAATCCAAGCAGAAAGAAGGGATAAAGAAAGAATTTCAAATGATTTAGGTTTGAAAAAAGAAAAAATACCTAATGTAAAAGGTAAAATTGTAGTTAATGTATTTGAAAATGGTGTAAAAAAGGTCAATGTTGTACTACCAATTGCATTTATTAAAATTGCAGATAAATTGCCAATTCAAGGTAATATTTCAGGACAATTTGGTGATCAAAGTCAACTTCCTATAAAAGACCTTTTAAAAACTGCTAAAGAAAGTGGTTTAAATATCGAGGAAGGGATGTACATTCTTGTTAAAGATGATGAAGTCCATATTTATGATGCAGATGGGTTAGAATTTGTTAATGTAACAGAAGTAAAAAAATAAAAAAAGGCTATCTCAATTCATAAAATAGGAGTTTTTTTATCTGTGAGATAGCCTAAAATATTTAATAAATATTTAATAAAGAAAAGTATATTTTAACATAAGAATCAATCTATTTTTGTTACCTTAAATTAAACAATGCATCTTTACCAAGATAAATAGCTTTATTTCCAAGTTGCTCTTCTATTCTCATAAGCTCGTTATATTTTTCGATTCTATCTATTCTACTAGCAGAACCTGTTTTAATAAAACCAGTATTTAAGGCAACTGCAAGATGAGCTATTGTTGTATCTGCTGTTTCTCCAGATCTATGAGAGACAACAGCTGACCAATGTGATTTATGAGCAAGTTCAATAGCATCCAAAGTCTCTGTAATTGTCCCAATCTGATTAAGCTTAATTAAAACTGAGTTGGCTGTTTTATTTGCAATACCTTTCTTGATTTTTTCAACATTTGTAACAAAAATATCATCTCCTACAATTTGAATCTTAGATCCAAGTTTTTCAGTCATTTTTTTGAAGCCATCCCAATCATTTTCATCAAGACCATCTTCAATTGAGATTATAGGATATTTATTACAATAATCTTCATAAAGTTCAATGATTTGATCGGAATTCAATTTTTTCCCGCCTTCACCATTTAATATATAATAACCATCGTTAAAGAATGAGGATGCTGCAGGATCAAGAGCTATTGCAATATCTTCTCCTGGCTTATATCCAGCTTTTTCAATGGCTTCAACTATGACTTTCAATGCCTCTTCATTTGAATCAAGATCAGGAGCAAACCCGCCTTCATCACCAACCGAGGTTGCTTTTTTCTTTTCTTTCAATACTTTTTTTAGTGAATGAAATACTTCAGCACCTTTTCTAATGGCTTCGTGAAAGGAATTCGCCTTTATTGGTGCTATCATAAATTCTTGAATATCAACATTATTATCAGCATGTTTTCCACCATTTAAGATATTCATCATAGGTACTGGTAAAATTTTTGCATTTACTCCACCAATATATCTATATAGTGGTAAATCTAAATAGTTTGCAGAAGCTTTAGCACAAGCAATAGAAACTCCTAGTATTGCATTAGCGCCTAGATTCTTTTTGTTTGGTGTACCATCAAGCTTAATAAGTAATCTATCGATTTCAACTTGATCAAGTGCATCTTTACCAATAAGTTCTGGAGCAATTATTGAATTTACATTTTTAACAGCGTTTAAAACTCCATTTCCATTGTATCTTCTTTTATCAAGATCTCTAAGTTCAACAGCTTCGAATTCTCCAGTAGAGGCACCAGATGGAACAGCTGCTCTTCCTACAATTCCCGATTCTAAAATTACATCAACTTCAATTGTTGGATTTCCTCTTGAATCTAGAATTTCTCTCGCAATAATTTTTTCGATAATACTCATATTTCCTCCATATAAATTAATCTTTATGAAAAATTAAAATCATCATCAAAAAAATTTTATATTAAAAAAAAAAAAAATATAGAAAATTATTCAAAATAATAAATTGAAATTAATATTATTTGATATATACTAAATATGTGAATTTTATATGGTAAAGAATTTATAAGCCAATAAAAAGGATAACCTATGAATGAATTACTATCTATCTTTAATGTCGAGTTACTTATTGGTACCATTAGATTAAGTACTCCAATAATTCTTGCCAGCATTGGTGCTACGATTTGTGAAAAATCTGGCATAGTTAATATTGCCATGGAAGGAGTAATGATAATTGGTGCATTTTTTTCAACTATTATAACACTTAAAACAAATAATCCATGGTTAGGTCTTTTAGCTGGAGTGATGTTTGCCATGGTTTTTTCATCAATTCATGCAGTTGCTACTATAACATTGCATTTAGAGCATGTCGTTTCAGGTGCAGTATTAAATATTGTTGCTTTAGGATTAACAAGATATCTTATGATTTTAATAATTGGACATCCAGGAACTACTGATCTTGTGAAGAAGTCACTTGGGCAATATAAATATGCTATCCCATTTCTTTCAAAAATACCAATACTTGGTCCAATATTATTTAATCAGACACCTATCGTATATATGACTTTTATCATTATTATTGCAATAACAATATTTTTAAATAAAACAAAAACTGGATTACATATCAGGGCAGCTGGTGAACATCCTCTTGCAATAGAAACTTTGGGTATTTCTGTTTCAAAAATGAGATATCTTGCAGTTCTGATTTCTGGTTTTTTATGCGGGTTAGCTGGAACTTATCTTGCTATTGAAAATGGCACTTCTTTTACCGAAGGGATGACAAACGGTAGGGGCTTTATTGCTTTGGCTGCTAATATATCTGGTGGATGGAATCCAATAGGTTCATTTTTAGCTTCGCTTCTATTTGGTTTTGCAGATTCTCTTCAATTTAAGCTTCAAGCAAGTAAAATTATAAATATGCCATCAGAGATTTTTACTATGTTTCCATATATTATTACAGTTATTCTTGTGGCTGGACTTGTTAGAAAATCCAGACCCCCAAAAGCTCTTGGATTGGATTTTTCAATCGAAAAAACAAGTTAAACAGAAAAAGGAATATTTAAGAAAGATACCTAAAGAAATACAAGCTCCTAAAAATTAAAAATATACACCTATAAATTAAAAAATATCTTATAAAATAAATTTATAATTATTTTTAGATATACTTGCAAAAATTTGTTTTCAATTTATATTTTTATTAATGCGAAAGGAGGAGATAAAATGAAACGCAAAATACTTGTTTCTATCATGGTTGTTCTTATCATTGTTGCTTTTGCAATGACTTTCTCATGTCAAAAAAAAGCTGCAAAATCAAACATGATTGTAGCTATGGCAACTGACGTTGGTGGTCTTGGTGACAAATCCTTCAACGATGGTTCCTATAATGGACTTTTAAAAGCTAAAGAAAATTTTAATGTTGAAGTAAAAGTTGTTGAATCAAAACAACAAACAGACTATGTCCCAAACCTCTCAAACTTTGCTAAAGAAAAAGCAAAAGTCGTTTTTGCTGTTGGTTTTTTAATGGCAGATGCTATGGTTGAAGCTGCAAAAAATAATCCAGATACATTCTTTGCTGGAGTTGATATTTTTGTTGATCCAAATACAGCTCCTAAAAATGCTACTGGTATTCTTTTTAAGGAACATGAGGCTGGATATCTTGCTGGTATAGTCGCTGGTCTTTTAACATATAAATATTCAGATGCTCTTCCAAACCTTAATAAGAAAAATATGGTTGGTATGGTTCTTGGTATGGATATCCCCCCAGTTGAAAGATATCAAGCTGGATTCTATGCTGGTGTTAAAGCTGTTAACCCAACATGTGAAGTTATTTCAGTTGTAACAAATGTTTTCAATGATCCAGCAAAAGGTAAAGAAGCTGCTATAGCTCTTTATGATAAGGGTTGTGATATTGTTTTCCATATCGCTGGATTAACAGGAAATGGTGTTTTTGATGCAGCAAAAGAAAAGAATGGATATGCTATTGGTGTCGATGTTGATCAGAATTACTTAAATCCAGATGTTATAATCACTTCTGCTGAAAAAAAACTTACTGAAGCTGTTTTCTTAACTGTTAAATCAGTTATCGATGGTACTTTCCAGGGTGGTACAAATGTTACTTATGGTCTAAAAGAAGGTGGAGTTGGTATTTCTGATTTCCACAACTTTGCAGATAAGATTCCACAGGAAATAAAAGATGCTATAGCTAAAGCTATCGATGACATTCTTAAAGGAACAATTGTTGTTCCAGCTACAAGAGCCGAAGCAGGTTATAAGATGTAATTTTTTCTTGTTTACTTATTAATTTTACTTATTAAATTTATTTTACAAGGCTGTCTTAGATTAAGACAGCCTTTTTTTTAATTTTGGCACATTTTAATTAAGTTAATTTTTTTCTATAATCATCTTTCCGATAATTTAAATATATTTTTCACTATAATAATTCAAAAATAGGAATATAGAGAAAGAAAATAAGGAAAGAATTATGAAGTATTCTATTATTAAATTTGAATCACAATTCAATAAAGTATTATTATTAAGTGCTTCAATAATTTTGTGTCTTGGTACTTTAGATTTTTTAATAAATTCATTAATTCAAAAACTTGGTAATGAACTAAATGTCTTATTTTATTTTCTTTCAGGCATTGTGCTTTTAGGTGTTCCAGGAATAATTATTTTTAAAAAACCAGACAGTAAGTTTTCTAAATATCTGCTACTTTTTACAATCGCAATTGAATTATTTTTATTTTCATATTTTTCAAGGGCTTCAAATTCTAGAAGTTACACTTTGATATATTTGCTTTTAGCTTTTGCTAGTGTATACCTTGATACAAAAGTAATTATATATACAACAGTATTAGGTTTTATCTTATCTTTAGCACAAAACTACATAAATCCAAATCTTATACCAACAGAAAATGCGTTATCCAACTATGCAATGGTTTATTTCGCATATTTCGCAATCGCCGGTTTATTGTTTTATACTAACAAAATATCTCATAATTTCTTATTTCAAATAATCAAAGATGATGAGGTTACAATTCAAACAACAAACCAACTAAAAACTATTCTTAATACAATTGCTAAAAATATAGATATACTTTTATCTATTAAACAAAAAATAGCCTTAAATTCAGATGATCTTTCTAAAAATTCAAAAGATGTCGCTGTTGCAGTAGAAGAAATATCTTCGACCATGGAACAATTAACAAGCTCAACTATAAGTATAGCTAACAATACCAAAATTACTATGGACGAGATGAATGAAACAGCTGATCTTTCTGCAAAAGGTATGAATTTCATGGAGGAATCTGCAAGATCATTTCAAGTACTAGTAGATTCGACCTCACAAATAATGTATGCTATTAATCAGATTTTTGAGATTACTGAGCAAACTACACTTTTAGCATTAAATGCAACTATTGAAGCTGCAAGGGCTGGCGAAGCAGGCAAGGGTTTTTCCGTTGTTGCTAAAGAAATCCAAAAACTCGCTGAAAAATCTACTATAGTAGCAAAAAACATTGAGCAAATTCTTACATCTTCAAACCAATCAATATTAGAGACTTTTGAAAAATCTCAAAAGACATATGAGATTTTTACATCGATGAATAATAGAGTAAATAAAGTAGCAACTTTATTTACACAGATCAACCAAGCGACCGAAGAAGAATCAAGATCAACACAGGATGTCATTAAATCATTAGATGAGATAACATCAAATATTGAGAAAACAGTTCAGATATCAGAAGAAATAGCTCAATACTCAAAAGCCTTAACTAATATAACAGATGAGTTTAGTGAAATTGAAAAGGAATTTAGAACTAAGATCAATTAAATTTATATTGATATTTTTCAAAAATATGATAAACATTTTTTACCTATAATTTGAGGAGAAAGTGATGGCAAGACGATGTGATATCTGTGGAAAAGGTGTTCAGACTGGTCATAATGATCCAAAATCACATAAAAGAACATTAAGAGTATTTAGACCAAATCTTCATAATATAAAAGGCTATTACAATGGTTTACTTGGAAATTATAAAGTCTGTTCAAGATGCTTAAAGAGTAATAAAATCATTAAAGTTGTATAATAAGATATTTAAAATAATATAATCTTAATCAAGATCCTTAATATCTATAATATATTTCTTCCATAGGTTTTCTAACTGGTAATATTCTCTACTTTCAGGTATAAATAAGTGTACTATTACCAAATTAAAATCAAGTAGAAACCAACCGCTTTGTTCTGATGCAGATCTATTTATTTGTCTCAAGCCAAAAGGTTTTATCTTTTCTTCTATCTCTTTTACAATGGATGAAATTTGATGAGCCGTAGCAACAGTCCCAATGATAAAGTAGTCTGCAATAGGAAGAACATGTGCAATATCTATTAAAACAATATCTTCTACTTTTTTTTCATTTAAAATATCAATAATAGTTTTTGCTACTTCTTTTTCCATTTGCATTTAATATACTCCTATAGTTAAAAAAATTTAAAATATTTTTCATCAATAATCTAGAACTGAGATATTATAATCTTCCCCGACAATTATCGTAACATCAACCGCCAAAGATGGATTTAATGAAGTTTCAATATTTTTTGTTCGTAATATTGCAGCTATCTGTTGGGCTTTTTCTATATTCCCAATCCTATCTATAATTCTTGTTACTTTACTAGAATAATTGGAATTTCCATAATAAATAACATTTATTCCATATTGTATTAATTTATCTCTTATGATTTTTGCTAAACCTTTTTGAGGAGAGGCATTTAATATTTCAACAGTGATAGTTTTATCATAGTCGATTTTTTCTTCCAACAAAAAAGACTTAATTTTTTTTATAAGAAATTGTGCATAACTTTCACCATAAACATTCAATGGTACAAGATATGAAATGTTGTCTATTTTCAAAGGTTTAGTTGGTAAAACATCATAGTAAAATTTATCAGTGCTTATATTTGAAATTTGAGTCGATAAATATTGAAAATCAAGAAGAGTAAGGTCTGTTTTAACCTTGCTATATATAATTCTAATGGTCTTTGGGATTTTTTTCATCTTCAATAATTTATCTTTCTGTTCTAATATTTTAAGAATAAAATTAATCTGTCTTTTTATTCTTCCAATATCTCCTTCTTCATCACTGCGATATCTAATATATTCAAGAGCTTTTTCACCATCGAGGGTCTGAAGTCCTTTTGAAATATTAATTCTTAAGTTTTGTGCATTATCAGTGTATTTCATTTCTTTATCTACATATACCTGAATACCACCAACAAGGTCTACTATTTTGGATACAGCCTCATATGTGACAATACAATAGTTATTAATTTTGATTCCTAGGAGGGTTTCAATTAAACCTCTAAGAGCAAAAATATCTCTTTTAAAATATACATGATTTATCTTATCATAGATAAGTTGTCCCTGATATTGAAATCTTACTCTTAAATCTCTTGGTATGTTATATAAAAAGATTTTGCCTGTTTTGGGGCTATACATAACTACAAAAATAGAATCTGTTCTTTGGATAGAAGAACTATCATCAATGCCTACTATTAAAAAAGTTAAAATATCCTCATTTTTTATCTCTTTTGAAGTTATTGTTGGAGCATTCATATAATAATTCGTAACTTTGATAAAAATAAAAATTATCAGGGCTAATATAAGCAATAATATAAAATAGAAAATTGATCTTGGTAGTTTCATTGATATAAACCTTTTTCAATTATATATTTATATACGGATTCTGATAAAAGATAGGAATAAGTTTCCTGTTTTTCTATTAATTTTCGTATTTCAGTGGAAGATATATCTATTTGTTTATCTAAAATAAGATATTCATCTTTTCTTATATTTATTTTTTCCATTTTTTTTTCAATATCATTTATATAAGGAGATCTTTTAAAAATTATAAAATTTACTAAAGATCTAATAATCTCAAAATTTTTCCAATTTTCAAGATCATCTATCCAGTCTGAACCAATACATAAAAAACTATTATTTTTTTCAATTTTATATTTATCTTTGAGATAAGATAAAGTTTCGAAGGTATAGGTTTTGCTATCCTTTTCAATCTCATATTTTTCTATACAAAGTAGAGGATTGTTTTTAATAAGCAAACTTAACATATTGTATCTATCCTGACTATTTGCAAAGTGATAAGATTTGTTTACCGATTTTGCTGATGGTACATATATAATCTTATCAAGATTAAACTTTTCAATTGCATAACATGGTAAAATTAAATGACCAAGATGAGGTGGATCAAAACTTCCGCAGTATATACCAATTCTCATTTATTTTATAGTTTCGTTTCTCTTAATAAACAAAGTAAGACAAAGATTGAAACTGTCAATATTTGATTATTTTATTTTCTTTTACTATCTGCTAAGATAGAAAGATTTCGCAAAATATCGTTGAAACCTTCTTTTGAAAAGGAGGAAAAAGGAAATATTTTATCTATTATTATCTTTTTACTATTATCTAGCTCAACTTCGATAGGAATTGTGTTAATAAAATCTGATGCATTTTTTTGAACTGAAGGGATATCTATTTTGGATATAGAAATCAAAAATGGTTTATTAATTAAATCAATATCAAATTTTTCAAGTTCATTAAAAAGTACTTTTAATTGCTCTTTATAAGGCAAACCTTCACCATCTAAAATAAAAAATAGACAAGATGTTCTTTCTATATGTTTTAAAAATCTTATCCCAAGACCCTTACCATAAGATGCGCCTTCAATTAATCCAGGTATATCAGCAATAATATAGTAACGTAAACCATCATAGCTAAATGTACCAAGATTGGGATATATAGTTGTAAAAGGATATGGGGCTATTTTTGGATGAGCATTTGTGACAGTTTTGAGAAATGTAGATTTACCAGCGTTTGGAAATCCGACAAGACCAATATCTGCAATTATTTTTAGTGTTAAAAAGTACTGTTTTTCTTCACCTTTAGTACCGTTTGTAGCTTTTCTAGGGGTTTGATTTACAGGAGTAGTAAAATGTTGATTGCCTTTCCCCCCTTTACCACCTTTTGCAGCCAAAAAAGTTTGACCATCATCTTTAAGATCAACTACAAACCTATCATTTTCATATACTACTGTACCGCAAGGTAGTTTTATATATATATCTTTTCCTTTTTTTCCACTCTGGTTTTTACCTCTACCATTATCTCCATTTGGTGCTTTGAATTTGAAATTATATTTTAAGTGTCCAAATGTGGAGATATTCTTAGATGCAATAAAATATATTGAACCACCATCTCCACCATCTCCGCCATCAGGGCCGCCTTTGGGGACATATTTTTCCCTTCTAAAACTAACACAACCATTTCCACCAGAACCAGCTGAAAGATATAATTTTATTTCATCAAGGAAAAGGCTCATTAATTTTACTGTTCTGGATAAACGGAAATTTGAGTTCTATCAGATTTGATTTTTGATCTTTCAAAAACAACTTTACCAGCAATTTTAGAGTAAAGAGTATCATCTCTTCCTCTTTTAACATTTACTCCGGGATGATAGACAGTTCCTCTTTGTCTGACAAGAATTTCACCGGCATTAACAATCTGACCAGAAAATCTTTTTACACCTAATCGTTGAGCATTGGAATCTTTACCATTTTTAGAAGAGCCACCACCTTTTTTATGTGCCATTATTTTCCTCCAGGTATTCTAATCTTATATCTTTCGGATAATCTCTTGCTATTAATTCAAGAGAAAAAATTAAATATTCATATAAATCATTACTAAAATCTTTTAATTTTTTAAGGTCAATCTTATAAATTTTCCCGTCATCATAAGAAAGATTCTTATCTTTTATAGCCAAAAAACTTGAAAATGATTGAATAAGATACGAAAGAGCTGCACAGGGGAGGCTAAATCCTTTTTTACCAGTATGACCACAAATAAAAAGCTTGCTTAAAGAATTAGCTTCCCTATAAATTTGAATAACAATCATTAATAATTCAACCAATTATAAATAATATTATATTTCAATCTTCTCAACTTTAATAACTGAGTATTTTTGTCTATGACCTTTTAATTTCCTATAACCCTTTCTTCTTTTATACTTAAAAGCATAGACTTTTTTATCTTTATAAAGTGGTTCTACAACTTTAAGATGAACTTTTGCTGAGGATATAAAAGGCATACCAACTTTAACTTCGCCATTGTCAGATCTTAAAAGAAGAATTTCATTTATGACAACTTCAGAATCTTTATCGAGATTTAAAAAATCTACTCTATATTCTTTTCCTTCTTCAATCTGATATTGCTTACCTTTAATTTCGCAAATAGTATACATAGAATTAGCCTCCAGAAAAATGTTGACTAGTAAAAACAAATTAGATGACAAATTAAATTTGTCAAGAATAAAAATTTTTTAAATATGAAGTCATAAAAATAAAAGAAAAGAAAAGTTGATAAAATTGAACAAAAAAGACCTAAAAATATTGCATAAAAAAGATCATAAAAATCATGCTCATCATTTATAATTTTATAAGTTATGACAAGGATAGAAGTAATAAAAAAAAGAAATGATATATTGTTGTGAAAGATCTTAAGTAAAAAAAATAAGGAAATGTTTGAACTAAGATGGCCTGATGGCAGTGAATAATGATTCGAGAAAATTCTTTTTTTAAAAAATCTTTCATCTGGTCTTCTTTTTTTAACAATGTTTTTAATAGTTATTACAAGAAAAGCACAGATTGAAAGATTTGTTATAGATAAGAAAAGGAAAAATCTATTATTATTAAAAATTAAAAAACATATAATGATTAAAGATGGAAAACTCAGCAGGATATTTAATATTCTAATGAGTGATGACTTTGAATAGTTCACTGATTCTAACTTTTTTATTTTCTCTATCATAACTGAAATATATAATAAGTGGAGCTGCAAAAATATTTTTCCTTGGCACAAAGCCCCATTCTCGTGAATCGTAAGAGTTATCTCTATTGTCTCCCATAACAAAATAACAGTTTTCTGGAACTACTATCGGTCCATAATTTGGTCTGACAAGTGAAGGGTTTTGTTCATAGACTGGATCACTTATATATTGTGTATATGGTTCATCTAATTTTTGACCATTGACATACACATCTTTTCCAATTATCTCAACTTTATCTTTGGGAAGTCCAATTACCCTTTTTACATAGTACTCTTTTTCGTTTAATGGAAATTTAAAAATTACTATGGATTGTCTTTTAATAGGTAATATACCGGGCATTTTAATAGATGTGAAAGGGATATAACCTCCATAAATAAGTGGCATTCCTATAAGTTTTGTCCCAGTCATTATTGTGGGTTCCATAGATGGGGTTGGAACTACATAGCCAGCTATAATTAATGGTCGTATAATAAAGAAAAACAGGATCGTTATTACAATAAGATCCCTTAAGAGAAGAGAAACCTTTTCAAATTGAGTCATCTCATCGGCATCTTTTTTTATCTTACCAAAAATTAATTTCCAAAAATCGTTACTCATAAGAATCCTTGATTGTTTCTTTACTTAAAATATACAAATAAAAATCATTTTCAATACTTTTTTAATCTTTAAGCAGTAGTTAAGTTTACTATTTTTATTTAAATAGAGATATTTATTTTTCAATCATGTATATATATTGTTAATGTATATATATAAAGTAATTTTGGCTTATCCTTTTTAAATCTAATAAATTCTTTTTCCTTTAATTTTAGCATAAAAAGAAAAAAAAAGAAAAGAATTGGATTGTAAATTTGCTTATTATATAGTATTATAAAAATAGTAAAAAAGGAGAAAAAGTCATGAATAAGGGTAAAATTTTACTTCTAATTGGTTTTTTACTTATCTTTGTTGGAGGTTTATTAGCCTATTTTGTTCAGACCGACTTTGGAAATGTCAGGATAAGAGATTTAAGATTCAACGGACCAAATGGTTCAGTTATGAGTGCTCTTTTGTATATTCCAAAGAATGCGACATCAAAAACTCCTGCACCAGCTATACTGGTAGTTCACGGGTACATAAACTCAAGAGAAACGCAGGATGGTTTTGCAATTGAGTACGCTAGGCGGGGATATGTTGTGCTTGCCATTGATCAAACAGGGCATGGATATTCAGATCCTCCAGCTTTTGCAAATGGTTTTGGTGGACCTGCTGCCCTTATGTATCTTAGAAGTCTTGATATTGTTGATAAAAACAATATTGGTATGGAAGGCCATTCGATGGGTGGATGGACAATATTAGCGGCAGCTGCGGTTTTCCCTGATTTTTATAAGTCAATAGTTCTTGAAGGTTCTTCTACTGGTGCACCATTTGCTAAAGAAGGTGATACCACTTGGCCAAGAAACTGCGCAGTTGTTTTTAGCACGATGGATGAATTTAGCCTCTTAATGTGGGGTGTAAAAAAAGGAACTGATGTGCCAAATAGTCCAAAACTTCAAGCTCTCTTTGGTACTTCAGAAAAGATTATTGAGGGGAAAATATATCAAGATATTAATTTGGGTAATGCAAGAGTTCTTTATCAGCCAAAAACAACTCATCCACAGGACCATATATCTAAAAAAGCAATTGGTTATTCTATTGATTGGTTTGCAAAAACATTGCAAGGTGGGAAAGATATACCAAGTTCAAATCAAACATGGATATTTAAAGAATTAGGTACATTGTTAGCTTTAATTGGTTGTATAATTTTTATTCTTGGCTTTTCACTCTTCTTGCTTTCACTTTCTCCATTTAAAAATAATCAACAAGAAGCCGCTGAATCTAAAGTTAAGTTTAATATTGTTTATATAATATCTGCTTTGATAAGCATGGCTGTTGCTGTTCTTTCTTATTATTGGACATTTAAGTTAGGAGCTAAAATTTTTAAAGCTTCATGGCTTTTCCCTCAAACAATTACAAGTCAGATAATGACCTGGGCATTGTTCAATGGACTTGTTAATCTTGTAATCTTTTTGTTAACTCATTTTATATTCAATAAAAAAAATGGAATGGATTGCTATTATTATGGATTCACTAATCAAGAAGGCAAGATACACTTTTTGACAATAATAAATGATTTTCTATTTGCTTTTTTCAGCATAGCATCTGGATATTTAATGCTTATTTTAGCAGATTATTTTTTCAAGATTGACTTTAGATTCTGGATTATTGCATTAAAGCCTATGTCTATAACTCATTTTGGTATATTTTTAAGATATTTGATTCCATTTTTTATCTTCTTCTTCATCTCATCTTTTACTCTCAATGGCTCTATGAGATTACCTACAAAGAAACATTGGGTACCATATATTTTAAATATGATTATAATGGCTGGAGCATTTCTCATTTTCTTGTTGGTAGAATATATTCCACTATTTACTAAGGGAATGCTTCTAACAGCAACTGAGCCGCTAAATACGATTGTTGCAATACAATTCTTACCTCTTTTGATAATTGCTTCAATCTTTTCAACCTGGTTTTTCAATAGAACCAAAAGAGTCTATGCAGGAGCTTTTGCTAATGCACTTTTTATAACTTGGTATATTGTTGCGTCTCAAGCGACACAATTCGCAATATAAAAGTAAAAAAATAAAAGGCTATTTCAAGTTTTTGAAATAGCCTTTTTATTTTTTGAAAAATAAAAAAATCAATTTATAATAAAACTAAATAAAGAATCAATTGAATCGTAATTAAAAAATTAAATAAAAAGTAGATAAAAAATAAAAGGAAAATAAAAATAAAATTAAATAGAAAATTAAATAGAAAATAAATATAGAGTTAAATGGAGAATATATAAAATTAAATCAATGGTGGATAAAAACTTAAATAAAATTTAAATAAAAATTAAATAAAAATAAATGGATAAAGAAGGTATAGAAAAATATATATACAGAAAATAAAATATAGAAAATAAAATGTTTAATGAATAAAATAAAGTAAAAAGAATAATAATTTTTGTAAATATTAAAAGGTCAATATGAGTAATTGTATGAAAAAAAAATATTACAGCATTATTATTTTAGCGATTTTGTTTATTTTATTGGTTTTAAGTATAGAACTTATTTTTTCAAAAAACTTTTACATAAATAAAAACAATAGATTCTTGTTTTCAAACAAATTTAGTAGTTTTGAGATACGCCAATTTATAAAATTTTATAGTATATATATAAATGGCTTTTTTAAGAACAATAATTTTGCTTTTAGTAAAATTGAAGAACAAAACCTTTATTTAATAATAAGTAAAGAAAGTTTTGATGATTTTCAAAAAGATAATCTATTTTTAAAAGCTTTTATCTTACAATTAGGAAAAAATAAAAAATATTTAAAAAGAATCATTGATATTTCAAAGATTGAAAATATTGAATATAGATATATCTTTGGATTAAATTCAGTTTTAATTAATGGCAAAGGTTCATTTAGTGATAAAAATTCAAAGATTGCTGTGGTTAACAAAAATAATAATAATGATGATAATTTATTTATTGAAAATCTTTATAAATACTTGATTTTAACTTATCATAAGCATCTTATATACTCTAACCTTTCAGATGAGTTAAAAACTTTATTCAATATAAAATCTGGAATAATTCCATATAAAAATGAAAAATATAATGAAATGGTTGTAGAGTTTAATTATCTTAAATTTTTAATAAATTCTATCGAGTCTTTTTATAGATTTATTTTGTCAAATAAAAATTTAGTAGATAATACGGATTATCGCAATTTTGTGCTTTTTATTTCAAAAGATAAAACTATTAAAGATAAAAATCTAATGATAACTGATGATATAATAAAAAAGTTTATTTTTCTATATGATAGCAAGAAGAATGATAGCAAGAAGATTTCATATAATAGCTTCGATGATTTTTATGTCGATTTAATAACCGAAAATTTCGAATTAAATGAAGAGATTAAAATTATTGTTCAGAATAAATTCATAGTAAATATTATAAGAGAATATGGCTTCGTTAAATTCAAAAAGTTTATTTACATCTTGTACAATAATAAAATAGATGGTATTACTAAAATTTTTGAAATAAATTTTGGGCTAACTTTTAAAGATTTTCTTAATACTCTATTTTAAACTGACATTCATATTAAAAAATTAATTAGTATATTTATAATTTTTATATTTTTTGCTTTCTTGAAAAGTTTAATTTTTAATAATACATTGTATTTCTTAGCATATTATATTTTTTTTTATTTTCTAAATAATCTTGATTTTAATCTAAAAGAGTATAATATTTTATTGAGTTAATCTTCCATATAATCCTGAAAATTGGTTCGGGAGTTTCTACCAGTAGACCATAATCTACTGACTATGGAAGCATTGGATTTTCTCTATTTTTTATCCTTTCTTCTTCATAGAAGAAGTAAAATTTTCCTCCTTCGCATATAAAATTTAATGCTTCGACTATTATAAAACTCCCGATTCCAATTTATAAAATTAAAAATTATTTAATTTTTTCTTTTAATCCTTTTTTATATTAATGGAGGCTCTATTTGAATATCAAACTTTTTATTGAAAAGAAAAAAGAAGTCAGTGTTGAAGCAGAAAGTTTAAAACATCAGCTTAAAGAATTTTTACATATTAAAAATGTTGAAGATCTAAGGATATTTACACTTTATCATGTGACTTTCCCTTATCAAATAGATATCAAAGAAGCAAAAAATTATCTTATTTCTTCACTTACAGAAAAAATGGCTGAGGATTATTATTTCGATAAACTTCCAGAAAAGATCAATAACTTTGCAGTATTTTCAGTTTCTCTTTTGCCAGGACAATATGATCAGAAAGCAGATTCTGCAGCAAGTTGTATAACCTTAGTTAGCCAAATTGAAAATGTCACTGTAAAAACAGCAAAGGTCTATTGTGTCTTTGGAAAATTAAATGAATCAGAAAAAGATACAATTAAAAATTACCTTGTTAATCCTGTTGATTCTTATCTTATAGATATTGAAGAGTTTGGTAAAGATGATTTTATCGACTTTTCTATAAATCAAATGAATTGCGAAAATAAAAAAACTTTTGAACTAAAAAAAGAAAAAGAAAATAAAAAAGAAGATAAAAAAGAAAATCTGTCTGAATATCCTATTTTAAAAGTTGAAAGGGATTCAGATTTTTCTAGTATAATACTAAATTACAATCTTACAATAAATGAGCAGGATTTAAGGTTTATTTATGATGAATATAAAAAAGAGAAAAGATTTCCCAATCTTGTAGAATTAAAAATTTTAGATACCTATTGGTCTGATCATTGTAGACATACTACCTTTAATACACTGTTAGAAATTGAAAATATTAATAGTAAAAACTGCGAAGAATTAAAACTTAATGATCCAAGATACAGCACATATAAAAATTATATTAAATTGAGATTTGATGAAGAAGCTAAATTTAGAGAATCAGAAAATACGAACAATAAATTTACATTAATGGAACTTGCGACATTTTATGCCAAATACTTAAAAAGAATTGGAAATCTTAGTGATGTTGAGGATTCTGATGAGAATAATGCATGCAGTATTGAAATTACTGATAAAAAAAATCAAAAATGGTTAATCGAATTTAAAAACGAAACTCATAATCATCCAACTGAAATTGAACCTTTTGGCGGAGCTTCTACATGCATAGGTGGTTGCATAAGAGATCCTCTATCTTCAAGAGCTTATGTATTTGGGGCTATGAGGGTTAGTGGTAGTGCAGATCCAAATCAATCCGTCGAGCAAACCATAAAGGGAAAACTTCCCCAAAGGAAGATAACCACATTCGCAGCCAAAGGTTTTTCATCTTACGGAAATCAGATAGGTCTTGCAACAGCTTCTGTCATTGAACTATATCATGAAAGATATGTAGCTAAAAGACTCGAAGCTGGTGCTGTTATTGGAGCTACGCTTAAAGAAAATGTCATTCGAAAAAGACCAAAACCAGGCAATATAGTTATGCTTGTAGGAGGAAGGACTGGAAGAGATGGTATTGGTGGTGCGACTGGTTCTTCAAAGGATCATAATGAAACATCTATTAACTTTGCTTCAAGTGAAGTTCAAAAAGGAAATCCAGTTATTGAAAGAAAATTGCAAAGATTTTTATCAAATCCAAAAGTTAGTAAGCTTATCTTGAAATGCAATGATTTTGGGGCTGGTGGAGTTGCTGTAGCTGTTGGAGAACTTGCAAAAGGTTTATACATTTATCTTGATAGGATTCCATTGAAGTATAGAGGATTAAAACCAGATGAAATTATCTTATCTGAATCTCAGGAAAGAATGGCATGTGTTATAGATAAAGACAATTTAAATAAATTTATTGAATACGCTATTGAAGAAGATTTAGAAGCAACATATATTGCAGATGTTGTTGATGAAGACTATGTCACTTTTTACTACAAAGATAAAGTTATATCGAAGATTTCACGGGATTTACTTGATTCCAAAGGTGCTGCAAGATACGCTAGTGTTAGTTTTGAAAAATTTTCTATTGAAAATGTAAAAAAATATTTTGAAAGCTATAATAGTATTAATACAAAAGATTTACTTAAAAAGTTGAATATTGCTCTTCAAATTGGTATGAATCAGATGTTTGATAGTACAATTGGTGGGTTTACTTTAATTTTGCCTATGGGAGGCAAATATCAGCTTTCACCTGCAGAAGGCGTTGCTTATGCCCTTCCAGAAATATATAATGCCGAAAGTGGCAAAGCGGTTTTAATGACTATGGGTTTTGATCCCTATTTATTAGAAGCGAATCCTTATGTCGGAGCATATTATTCAATAATAGAGTCTGTTACAAAAATTGCAGCACTTGGAGGAGATTTTTCAAAAGTTAGACTTTCACTTCAAGAATATTTTGGTAAAACTACTTCACCTAAAAAATGGGGGGTAGTAACTTCTGCAATGCTTGGAGCTTTGCAGGCAGAAATGGATCTTGGAATACCAGCTATAGGTGGTAAAGATAGCATGTCTGGAACATTTAAAGATATAGATGTGCCTCCAACTTTAATCTCCTTTGCAGTTACAGTTGAAGATGAAGAAAAAGTCGTCCCTTCTTGTTTTATAAAACCAGGTAATTTGGTTTATCTCCTTTGTGCTCCATTAAAAGAAGATATGCTACTTGATATTGAAATATTAAAAGAAAATCTTAGTTTTTTTAAATTCCTTGTTGATGAAAAATGTGTAATTTCAGCAAGAACAGTGAGAAGTTATTCGATTAATGAGACTTTAATTAAAAGCAGTTTTGGTAATAAAATAGGCTTTGCTTTTGACCAAAATTTTAATCTTGAAAATGCTTCTGACAATATTTTAACTACTGAAGATAAAAAAAATCTTGGAGATAAAATTAATAGAATAATAAATGCAAGATATGGCTCAATAATTTTTGAAACTGAATTAAAAGAAGATCAGTTATTCTTAAAATATACAGAGTTTAAGAAGAATTTTTATAATAAAAATAAAACTAACAAAGAAGATAAAATTAATTTTGAAGAATATTTAAAAACTAATTTTGATTTAAAAGTTTTATATCTTGGTAAAACATTAGAAAATAAAGAAATAGAAGTAATTGAAACATACAATGAAAAGCAGTATGCAAAAGATGAATTTGAAAGATTTACAATTCAAAAATATTCTATAGATGAATTAGTAGAAACAGCAAATGAGCCTCTTAAAGATGTCTTTCCCATTGAACCAGAAATATCATATGATTATAATATTGATGAACTGAAAAAGTTTATAAAAAATGAAAGTTCAATTGAAAAAATTTTAAGTAATGAAATTACAAAAAATGAAAGTGCAATAAAAGATATTTTAAGCGCAGAAAGTATAGCTAAGGAAAATGTAAAATACCTAAATAAAAATATAAATCTTAAAAAAAGGCCAAAAGCTTTAATTTTAGTTTTTAGTGGAACAAACTGTGAATTTGATACATCAAGAGCATTTAATAAGGCTGGAGCTAATACAGAGATATTCATAATAAAAACACTAAATAAAGATTTGCTAAACGAATCAATTGAGAGTTGTTCAAAGAAGATATTACAGAGTCAAATAATATGTTTGCCTGGTGGATTTTCAATGGGTGATGAACCAGATGGTAGTGGTAAATTTATTGCATCTTTTCTAAGAACAAATAAAATTAAAGATTCAATCGAAAAGCATCTTGAAAAGAAAAATCTGATACTTGGTATTTGCAATGGTTTTCAAGCACTTTTAAAATCAGGGCTTCTTCCATATGGTAAAATTGCGGAAAGTAAGGAAGATGATCCGACTTTGGTTCAGAATCTTATTGGATCACATGTTTCAAGATTTGTTTATTGTAAAGTATTACCCAATAAATCACCTTGGCATATTTTAACTGATTTTGATAAAACTTATTTTATACCTGTTTCACATGGAGAGGGAAGATTCTACGCTTCTAAAGAGGTTTGTAAAAATCTTTTTTATAACAATCAGGTTTCTTCGATATATGTTACAGAAGATGGAAACCCAGCAATAGATTTTCCATATAATCCAAATGGTTCTAGTTATTCTATCGAATCAATTATTAGTACTGATGGACTAGTACTTGGTAAAATGGGGCATAGTGAAAGAGTTGTAGAGGGGAGGATAAAAAACTGTCCAGGTGTGGCTAGGGAACCTATATTTGAATCGGCAATGAACTATTTTAGTTAGATAATTTTTTTGACTTTTATTATTAAAAAAACTTCATAATTTTTGAAAAGATTAAAATAAAAAAAAATCAAAAAAAGAAGGAGTAAATGTGGAAAAAGATTTAAAAATGCTATATGAAGGTAAGGCAAAGAAGGTATATGAATATGATAAGGATAAGGTTGTTATCTATTATAAGGATGATGCGACTGCTTTTGATGGTTTAAAAAAAGCACAGATTGAAAGTAAAGGAATTTTAAATAATCTTATCAGTAGTGCATTATTTGAAGATTTAAACAAAAAAAACATCCCCACACATTTTATTAAAAGACTAGATGAAAGAAGTCAGCTTTGTTATAAGACAAAGATAATTCCTCTTGAAGTCATAGTAAGGAATGTTGCAGCAGGCAGTATGGCTAAAAGGTATGGAATTGAAGAAGGTACAGCTCTAAAAGAGGTTGTTTATGAACTTTCATATAAAAATGATGAGCTTCATGATCCTTTGATAAATGATTATCATGTTCTTGCATTAGGAATTGCGACAAGGGATCAGCTTGATATAATTTACTCTATTGCAAAAAAGGTAAATGAGATTTTGTTAGATAATTTCAAAAAGGTTGGTATTAAAATTATAGATTTTAAGCTTGAATTTGGGATTTATAATGAAAAAATCTTACTTTCTGATGAAATTTCTCCAGATACATGTAGATTATGGGATGCAAAAACCAATGAGAAGTTAGATAAAGATAGGTTTAGAAGAGATCTTGGAAATGTTGTTGAAGCTTATGAGGAAATCTTAAAAAGGTTGGGGATAAATAGAGAATGAACGAAAGGATTAAAAAGGGAAAATTATTTTATTCAAGAAGATTTTACAATAATAAATTTTGCAATAATAAAATTAGATTAAACTTATATGATGACAAATTTAAAGAAGAATGCGGGATTTTCGGAATATATTCACCGCATGAAAAAAATCAGTATGAGGCAAATGATGAAATTGCCGTTAAAAAGGTTGGGGCGATTACTTACTACGGACTTTGTGCCTTGCAACATAGAGGGGAAGAATCAGCTGGGATTGTAGTTAGTGATGGTAATGATCTAGTTTTTCATAAAGGAATGGGTCTTGTAAGTGATGTTTTTGATAAGCAAATTCTTGAAAAAATGGTTGGTTTTTCTGCAATAGGTCATGTTAGATACTCGACAACTGGTGTTTCCACCATCAATAATGCACAACCAATAGTTGCTGAATCCAAAGTTGGAAAGATTGCTATTGCTCATAATGGAAATCTTATAAATGCTTCAATATTAAAAGAATTGATGGAAGATAGTGGTGTCATTTTTCAAACAGATAGTGATAGTGAAGTTTTACTTAACCTTATAGCTAAAAACCTTTCAAGAGGATTGGAGAAAGCCGTTTTAGATGCTATTTTAGCTGTAAAAGGTTCTTTTGCAATTGTTGTTCTTACTAAAGATAAACTTATTGCAGCAAGAGATCCGAATGGGATTCGACCTCTATGTCTTGGAAAAGTTAGAGGGAGTTATGTTGTAGCATCGGAAACTTGTGCACTTGATGCTATTGGAGGTGAATTTATAAGAGATATTTTGCCTTCTGAGATAGTTATAATAGATGAGAATGGATTAAAAAGTATTTCATTGTATGAAAAAACAAATCTTATGACCTGTGCTTTTGAATATATTTACTTTGCAAGACCAGATAGTTTCTTAGATGGAATATCTGTGTATAAAACAAGGATAGAAGCCGGAAAACAGCTTTATAGAGAAAATAAAGTAGATGCCGATATAGTTGTTGGAATACCAGATTCTGGGATAGCAGCAGCAATTGGTTATTCTGAAGAATCTGGGATACCAAATTCAATAGGATTTATTAAGAGTAAATATGTTGGAAGAACATTTATCAATCCTCAACAGCAGATAAGAGAAGAAAAGGTATCTGTAAAGTTAAATCCATTAAAAGTCAATGTTGAAAATAAAAGAGTACTATTGATAGATGATTCTATAGTTAGGGGGACTACTAGTAAAAGACTCGTAGAGATGATGCGAAATTCTGGTGCAAAAGAAGTCCATCTTGCAATCGCATCACCTGTTGTAAAGTTCCCATGCTATTTTGGAATAGATACACCTTTAAGAAGTGAACTTATAGGAGCTACAAAAACAATTTCACAGATAAGAGAAGAAATTGGTTGCGATAGCCTTTCATACCTTTCAATAGATGGATTATTAAAATCTCTAGGGAAAGATAAAGGTTTTTGTCTTGGCTGCTTTGAAGGGATATATCCACAATCGGCTACTTATAATGATTTAGTTTTATTTGAAAATATCGATTCATAAATTTAATTAAAAATATGAATATTTTTTTTGAATTATAAGATTTGAATTAAGGGAGTGGTATGGATTATAAAGAAGCTGGAGTTGACATAGAAGAAGGTTACAAGGCAGTAAGTTTAATTAAAAAGCATGCGGCAAAAACATTTGATTCGAAAGTATTAAATGGAATAGGTAGCTTTGCTGCACTTTTCGATATTTCAAAACTTAAGGAAGAAGGGATAGAAAATCCCGTACTTGTAAGCGGGGCAGATGGAGTTGGAACGAAGATCGATATAGCTATGAAGTTGAAAATATATGATACTATCGGAATAGATTGTGTGGCAATGTGTGTTAATGATATCTTATGTCATGGTGCTAAGCCTCTTTTTTTTCTTGATTATCTTGCATGTGGAAAATTAAATGCTCAGATAGCTGGATTATTAGTCAAAGGAGTTTCTGATGGATGTCTTGAAGCTGGATGTTCTTTGGTAGGGGGCGAAACTGCTGAAATGCCTGGTTTTTATCCTGAAGGAGAGTACGATTTGGCTGGGTTCGCAGTTGGAGTAGTAGATAAAAACAAGATTATAGACGGTTCTAAGATAGAAAAAGATGATATAATTATAGGAATTGAATCAAGTGGACTCCATTCAAATGGTTTTTCACTCATAAGAAAGATTATAAGACATTTTGATGCTGAATTTGAAGGGAAACCTATTGGTGAAATACTACTAACCCCAACTTCTATATATGTAAAACCAATATTGGCTTTGTCGAATGTTGTCCAGATTAAAGCAATGGCTCATATAACTGGAGGCGGTTTTATTGAAAATATTCCAAGAATTTTTAGTAAAGATTTTACTGCAGTTATTAAAAAGAATAGTTATCCAATTCCAAGAATTTTTCAATATATAAAAAGTTTCGGTATTGATGAAAATAAAATGTACAATACATTTAATATGGGTATAGGGTTTGTTCTTGTTGTTTCAAAAGAGGATTCAAAAAAAACCATCAATTTTTTAGATAGTCTTGGTTTTAAGTCTTATGAGATTGGTTTTATAAAGGAAGAAAAGGGGGGGATTTGTTTAGAATAGCAGTTCTTGTTTCTGGTAACGGATCAAACCTTCAAGCAATAATAGATGCAAAAAAAGAGGGATACTTAAATGTTAAAATAGCATCAGTGATTGCTGATAGAGATTGCTTCGCCTTGCAAAGGGCAAAGGATAATGGGATTAGTACCTATTTACTCAGCAAAAAAGATCCAAATTTTCAAAATTATTTATATAATATCTTAACCAAAAATGCTGATTTAGTTGTTTGTGCAGGGTTTCTTTCAATAATAGAAAAAAAGATAATAGATAGATTTCGAAATAAAATCATAAATATTCATCCAGCTCTTCTTCCTTCTTTTGGCGGGAAAGGTATGTATGGTGAAAAAGTCCATAGAAAAGTTCTTGAATATGGAGTTAAGATATCTGGTTGCACTGTTCATTTTATCGATGAAAATGTTGACTGTGGTCCAATAATCTTTCAATATGCACTGCCAGTTCTTGATGATGATGATGTAAATAGCCTATCTCAAAGAATTTTAGTTTTCGAACATCAATTAATAGTAGAAGCAATAAAACTTATTTCATTAAATAAAATAAAGGTAGAAGGAAGAAAAGTAACAATTTTAAGCTAAAAATAGGTAATTCGAAAATGTTGAATTTATGGAGCCTAATATTGTAATAAAATACTAAAAGAATATATAAAACAGGTAAGTACGAAATATTAAAAATATGGGGACTTATGAAAAAAGAAAAAAGAGCATTAATTTCTGTTTATGATAAGACTGATATTTTAGAATTTAGTAAAAAGTTAAATCAACTTGGATATGAAATTATCTCTACTGGTGGAACATATAAAATATTGAAAGAAAATAGTATTGATGTAATAGAGGTTAGTCAAATTACTGGTTTTGAAGAGGTAATGGATGGTAGAGTAAAAACTCTTCATCCCAGTATTCATGCTGCGATACTGGCAAGAAGAGATAATCAATCTGATTTGTTGACTTTAGAAAAGATGCAGGTGATTCCTATTGATATAGTAGTTGTGAATCTTTATCCTTTTTTTGAAAAACAAAAGATAGGTTTAAGTGATTATGAACTTACTGAATTTATAGATATCGGTGGTCCAACGATGCTAAGAGCGGCTGCAAAAAATTATAAAGATGTAATTGTCGTTGTCGATCCCAAAGATTACCAAGAAATATTGGAAAAGATTGAAAGAAATGAACTTGATTTATCA
The DNA here is from genome assembly GCA_012797605.1 of Spirochaetales bacterium. GTDB lineage: Bacteria > Spirochaetota > JAAYUW01 > JAAYUW01 > JAAYUW01 > Exilispira. The sequence goes on from JAAZOT010000035.1 coordinate 29,953, forward strand.
TTTAGAAAAAAACTTGCCTCAAAGGTTTTTAGTTTAACAAGTGCTTATGATGCTGCCATAGCTAATTTTTTAAGCAATCAAGAACCAGGGGAATACTCTTGTTTTTCATATAAACTTGGTTCAAAACTAAGATATGGTGAAAATCCACATCAACAAGGCTGGCTTTATTTAAATACAAATGGAAAAGGGATATTTAATAATATTCAAATATTAAATGGGAAAGAGCTTTCTTATAACAATATAAAGGATATAGATTCAGCAGTAAAAATAGTATATTCTTTTAATGATAAGGTAATAACAGCAGTAAAACATAATGTTCCTTGTTCTGTCGCAATGGGCGATGAAAATATTGAAGATTTATTTGATAAGTTATATAATGCAGATAGTCTTTCAATCTTTGGTGGTATTATTGCAACAAATCAAAAAATTGAAAAAAATCTTGCTGAAAAACTTACCAGTATATTTTTAGAAGTTATTGTTAGCCCTGATTATTCGCAAGAGGCAATAGAAATATTAAAAACGAAGAAAAACTTAAGAGTGATAAGGCTTTTAGAAAAGCCAACTGATCTTTATGAATTTTGTTCTATTGACGGGGCAATTCTCATTCAGCAAATAGATAATTTTTTAGATGACCAGTATGATGAAAACTTTAAGATAGTTACTGAAAAAAAGCCAGATGAAAGGCAGATGAGAGATCTTATATTTGCTCAAAGGGTATCTAAGTTTGTAAAATCAAATGCAATAGTAACTGCCAAAGATGGTGTTACCTGTGGAATCTGTGGTGGACAGACAAGTAGAATCTGGGCTGCTCAGAATGCTCTTTCAAGAACCCCGAAAGGAGCTATCCTTGCTTCAGATGGATTTTTCCCATTTACAGATGTTGTCGAAGAGGCTTATAAATATGGTATTAGTGCTATAATACAGCCAGGTGGTTCATTAAAAGATAAAGATTCAATCGATTTATGCAATAAATATGGTATACCAATGGTTTTTACCGGTGTAAGACATTTCAAGCACTAGAATATGTTTTTCAATTCAATTTTTTTTTAATTATAATAATTTTCTTTATAAAAATTGATCTCTTTAAAATAATTTTTCTAAATCAACAGAAGTAATTATATAGAAGGAAATATATGAAATACTTAGTTGTTGGAAGCGGCGGTAGAGAGCATGCAATCTGTTATAAACTTTCATTATCTAATAATGTAGAAAAGATTTATGCATGGCCTGGAAATGATGGAATTTCTCTTGAAAATAAATGTCAATGCTTAGAAATCGAAAACGAAGATAAGCTCATTGAATTTGCAGTTAATGAAAAGATAGATATAGCCATAATTGGTCCTGAAAATTATTTAGTAAATGGCATTGTAGATAAGTTGATGCAAAATAAAATTGCCACTTTTGGTCCAGAAAAAAAAGCATCGATTCTTGAAGGAAGTAAAATTTATGCAAAAAAGCTAATGAAAAAGTACAAAGTTTCTACCGCTGATTTTTTCGAGGCTTTTTCTTATGATGAAGCTATTAATTATTTAATTCAAAAAAATGAATATCCAATAGTGATAAAAGCAGATGGACTTGCTTCTGGAAAAGGTGTGTTGGTGGCTAACGATTTTTATTCTGCTAAAGAATTTTGTAAATCTTTGTTTTATGATAATATCTTTGGGATTTCAGGGCATAAGGTTGTCATTGAGAAATATTTAAAAGGTTTTGAAGCTTCAATTATAGTACTTTGTGATGGCAAAAGATTTTTACCTTTGCTAAGTGCAAAGGATCATAAACAGGTTTTTGATAATAATATTGGTCCTAATACTGGCGGAATGGGAGCTGTCGCACCAAACCCATTTCTTAATGAAAAAGACTATGAAAAATTTATAGAAAATATTATGAATCCAACTTTTATTGCACTAAAAAATGAAGGATTGCTATATAAGGGAGCATTATTTTTTGGAATAATGGTGACTGAAAGTGGTCCTTATCTTCTTGAATATAATGTTAGATTTGGAGATCCAGAAACTCAGGCTATACTATATGCTTTAAATAACGATTTTAGTGAAATTATAAATGAAGTGATTCTGGGTAATCTTGATAAAATTCAACTTGAATGGAAAAAAGGTTATACCTGTGCTGTAGTCCTTGCTTCTGGAGGCTATCCAAACAATTTTCAAAAGGGTTTAATAATAAAAGGTATCCAAAATGATTATGAGGATGCAAAAATATTTTTTTCAGCAGTGAAAAAGTCAAATGAAAATCTTATAACAGATGGTGGACGGGTTTTAAGTGTTGTGTCTAGTGGTGAAACCCTTGACGATGCAAGAAAAAAAGTTTATAATATAGTAAATAGAATAAATTTCGATAATATGCACTATCGAAAAGATATAGGAATTATTTAGCTTATTCATAAAGGAGTCTTTATGAGTGAGTATAAATCTTTCAATGAAGAATCAAAAAACATATATGAAAAATTAAATTGGCAAGCTCAAGAAATTGATAGACAAAAAAAAGAAATAGATGAAAAAAATGAAGTAATTAACTTTCAAAAGAATCAAATCAATGAATATGGTGTTTTCATTGATGATTTATTAAAAATGATTCTTCATTTATTAGAATTAAGAGATCCTTACACTTTGGGACATAGTGTAAGAGTTGCAAAAATTGTTAGACTTATTGCAGAAGAAGTGAAAGTAAAGATAGATATTAAAGATTTACAATATGGTGCTTTACTTCATGATATAGGTAAAATTGTGGTTCCAGATTCTATATTACATAAATCCTCAATCCTTTCAAAAGCTGAAAAAATACTAATAGAGCAACATACAGTTTTAGGATATGAATCTGTACAAAGTTTAAGGATTCCAGATTAAATAAAAGAAGCAATTTACTATCATCATGAAAACTATGATGGAACTGGTTATCCATTAAAATTAAGAGGGAACGATATACCAGTCTCTGCACGAATAATTAAAATAGCGGATGTTTATGATGCTTTAATTACAGATAGGCCTCATAGAAAATCTTTTTCAGAAAAAGAAGCAAAAAACATTATGCTAAGAGAAAAGAATAAATATGATCCAATATTCTTAGCTGCATTTTTTAGAATTCCAATTTAATTTTTGCTTAAGCTTAAAGTATAATCAAGATTTACAAAATTAGACTCAATAATATTGTCTTTCTGGGTGTTTAGCATAATAATTCGCTTCTATAAGAATCTTTGAAAGTTCCATGATGGTATTTTCATCATATGGTAAATTTGATATAATACTTTTAAAATACCTTATTAAATCTTCATTATGCAAATACATCGAGATGGCAAATTGCCCAAATTCATCTACATTACCTATTGATGCCACAAAAAAGTCATCATTGTTATATTTTAAATGGTTGACTTGACCATATTCAAGGTACTCTTTTTCAAATTTTTCTTTATCTTTTATGTAATCGACAAGCATAGAAATATAACTATTTAATTCCATCGGATCTTCAAGCATGACTGTTTCATAAAATTTTATAGGCTTATAAGAACAATTTCTTAAACTTCTGAGAATTCGATAGAATGAGAATTGTACTCTTGCAGATATTGGAAGACCATTAATTATTGTATTCCCATATTTTTGTTTATAGTAAGTACTTCTTAAGTCCATACCAAGAATTAAGAAATGAAGCAAAAGTTCATCATAGTATTTATCAAAAAAAATCGATTCATTGTTTGCTAAAATACTATTTAACAGTATACTTTTTGCAAGCATAGCAACATATGGTTGAAGGGCATTGGCGTATATTGAAAAAAAGTATGATGGTGTATAGGCTTCGATTGATTGATATCTAAGCATTTCTGGTGAGCCATAGGAATCTTTATATAAATTTAATATTTCTTCATTTCTTGGGAAGCCTGCAGATAGAGGAAGAAACTTACGGTTACTAATAAATGCGAAATATGGGAAGGCCTGTTCTCTTAAAGTCGAATCACCAAGTACTGGATAGCCAATAGAAGAAATTATAATTTTGATATAATCGACTAAAGTTTTTGAATATTGAAACTTATCTTTAGGCATATTCATTGGAATATTTTGAAGCATCCATGAATATAAGTTTTGCCCTTTTCCAGTGATTTCAGTTATCTGAAAACTTGAAGGAAAATCAAAACTTATTTCTGACATGCTGATGGTGAACCATCTTTTCCCTGGATAATAATCTAAAATTACAATCTCTAGATAATCAAGATTAACATTATCAAGATTTAGTTTTTGCCACTTACTAGAATCTTCAAGATTAAAATTATAATTTTTATATTTTGTTCTTACTTGAAGAGTCTTAACTCGCCCATTATCAATATATTCTTGAGTTTTTTCATCACCTATACCATTTTTAATATATATGCTTGAAAATGTCATAGGAATGTGAAAATAAATTTTAATTGTAGGTTGAGTAACTTTGGATTGACTTACCCAAGCTGTATCAAACAAATTATCAAAAAGACTTTCAGCGTAATAAACTTTGGATGGATCGTTTGGATCATAATATGCATTTGATTCGACATATTCAACCCATATCCCTTGATTTAAGTTTGGTGAAGATGGAATAGGTGAAGATTGACCATATAAGATATTGTTGATAAATGTAATGTTTTGATTTGATAAAATAATAAGGAAAAAGATGAAAATAAAAAAAAGAATACATTTGTGCTTTAATTGATATTTTATTAACATTTATTACTCCCCTTTTATTTCTTTTTTTTAAGATTAAATTTTAAATTTACCTTTTTACTATCCAAAAGAAAGTATGCTTTACTTACTTGCTTAGTATACAAAAATTTAACAATAGCAACTTAGATAATAAATAAAGATTTATTTAAATTATCGAATTCTTTTAAAATAAAAAAAAGAAATTGAATTCTGCTAAAATAAAAAAATGAACTAGTTGTTTACAATTGTTAATTATAATTTTTTATTATTGTTGATTTTGAAAATCTTCTTATAACTACTATTTATAAGGCTTTCAAGGCTTAAAATTTTTTTTAAAAACGACTTGACAAAGGAAATATATTTGATAGATTAGCCCTTGCCCACGCCACGAAAACGGTAAAGTTTAGTGGGGTGAGTAGCTCTAAAGGTGCATTTAATTTAAATATGCGATCATGGGAAAG
>JAAZOT010000010.1 GCA_012797605.1 Spirochaetales bacterium
TATAGCTCTTTTGAAAAAGTCATGTTTTCATTTAAATTTTATAAGCAAAACTTTTCTATAAACATTCTTGTAGGTTTCTATATATTGAAAATAAATATCCACTTACCAGAAAAAAATTAGAAAATATAGTATCAAATAAAGAAAAATTCAGAAATAAAAAATATTAATAAATACATTTTCAAAAATAATATTATAATAATAAAAATTATATTCCAAACAATATTTATGTATATTAAATAAAAATAATATTATTTACTTTTTCAAACTTTTATTGACATAAAATGCTAAATAAGTATTTTTTTTATGTAAGGCTAATTTATATTTTATTTTTATTTTATTTATATGACTTGCCATTTCTATTAAATAATTTTCGATTTTTCATCATCTTCGATTTATTCAATGTTAAATGCCCCCGTAGCTCAGCAGGATAGAGCGGCAGTTTCCTAAACTGCGGGTCGGACGTTCAAGTCGTCTCGGGGGTACTTTTTAAATTCTTAAATTTGGATTAATAGATAAAGAAATTATGATATTAAACAGAAATTTAAGAAAAAGGTAAGAAATTGAAGGTAATAATACTAAATAATTAAAAAGAATTAATTTAATAATATTTATAAGTATAAAGAAATAATAAAATTTTTAAGGAAATATATATGAGTAATTTTAATGAAAAAATTGATGGGATATTAAATACATATCACGAACTTGAGCAAAAACTTTTAACTTCGGAAGTTATAAATGATAGAAATACTTTTAAAGAGCTGAGCAAGAGAAAATCTTCGATGGAAGAAGTTATTGAAAAGATCAAAGAATATAAAAAGAATCTTGCTCAGTACGAAGAAGCAAAAGAGATAATAAATACAAGTGATGATGATGAGCTTAAAAAATTTGCAAATGATGAATTAAGAATTGCATCTGAAAATATTGAAAGACTTACAAATGAGATTAAGTACCTTCTACTTCCCAAAGATGAAAACTCTTCAAGAAATGTCATCATAGAGATTAGAGCTGGAACTGGTGGGGAAGAAGCTGCACTTTTTGCAGCTGATCTTTTCAGGATGTATAGTAGATATGCAGAAAGAAAAAAATGGAAAATGGAAATTCTTTCTATGTCTGAGAGTGATATGGCTGGATTTAAAGAGATAATTTTTTCCATATCGGGAGAAAATGTTTACTCGTTTTTAAAATATGAGGCTGGTGTTCATAGAGTTCAAAGAGTTCCAGAGACCGAAGCTCAAGGAAGAATACATACCTCAGCAGTTTCTGTGGTAGTATTACCAGAAGTTGAGGAAACAGAGATAGAGATTGATCCTAAAGATCTAAGGATAGATGTTTACAGAGCCTCGGGGCATGGCGGACAACATGTTAACAAAACAGAATCAGCTGTAAGAATAACCCATATCCCTACTGGAATATCAACAACCTGTCAAGATGAAAAATCCCAGATGAAAAATAGAGAAAAAGCGATGAAGGTACTGCGTTCAAAGCTTTATGAAATCGCTGAAGAAGAAAAGAATAAGAATATTTCTGGACAAAGAAAAGCCATGATAAAAACTGGAGATAGATCAGATAAGATAAGAACATATAACTTTCCTCAATCCAGAGTTACAGATCATCGAATAAACTTTACTGTTTATAAGTTAGAACAATTTATGGATGGAGATATTCAAGAAATGATAGATGCACTTATTATGGATGAGAAAGAGAAACTGCTTTCTCAAGCAGAATTTTAAGATAGTAAAATTGTGAAAATAATTTTAAGTACTAATTTGGTCAATAACATAATAGTAAGATTATCAAAAGTATCTAATACACCAATTCTTGATTTAGCTTTAATTTACAAAAAATATTCCAATTCTAATAAAGAGCCTTCTCGAATAGCCAATGAATTATTTGGGATCAATAAAAAATTAACAATAAGTGTATTTAGTATTTTGCCATTTTTTTTGGATTTGATAAAAAGAATGAGATATTATCCAATTGCATATCTAACAAAATCTAAGGATTTTTATAATTCGGAATTTTTTATCAAAAAAGGAGTTTTAATCCCAAGGCCAGAAAGTGAGATACTAGTAGATCTAGGTATTTTGTTTTCACTATCAAAATTAATAGAAGCAAAAGAATCAAAAACCACCTTAATAGAAGGATCCTTTTTTATGGAAAAGTTTAACAACTTTCAATCTCAAAATATTATAGTGAATCAGATTAAAAATGCTTGCAAAGAGGAAAATGGTTTTTTATTTGTAAATTACGAGAGTATTATTAATTTAAAAGAAAACATCGTTAAAAAAAACAAAATACAAGATATTTTTTCAAAAAGAAGATCAAATGAGAGTAGCCAAATTGAGTTTTGTGAATTCTGCACTGGTTCAGGTGCTATTTCAATATCATTAATAAAAGAGCTTCTAAGTTTAAATAAACTTCTATGTTTAAATAAAAAAAATGATTTATATATTAACTATTTAAATATTAAACCTAATTGCCTCTGTTTTGATATTTCTAAGAAAGCAATTTCGATTGCAAAAAAAAATGCTAAAATTATTCTAGGTAAAGAAGTAAATTCCATTAGGATTATTAAAAGTAATATATTAAAAGAATGTTTTTTAAAAAAGGTAAAAAACAAAATGTTCGACTTTATATTGGCAAATCCACCTTATATAAGTAAGGCAGATTTTATAAAACTTCCATTTGAAGTTAAAAGGTATGAACCTAAGATAGCACTTTTACCTCCAAAAGA
>JAAZOT010000036.1 GCA_012797605.1 Spirochaetales bacterium
ATAAAGCCTATTTGCATCAATCCCATATTTACTAACAAGTGTATTTACCACCGCCTGCGCACGGCTCAAAGAAAGCTCCATATTGGAAGATAATGAGCCAATATTATCAGTATGACCAACGACATATAAATTAAGTTTAGGATTTTGTTTTAATAGTTTTGCAATTTCTTCGAGAACTGGCTCAGATTCAGATTTTAAATCTGCTTTACCAGTGTCAAAATAGATCCCATATATCGCTGCATGACCAGTTTTGAAGATATCTTCTGCCAGAGCCTCTGCATTTACTTTTATTAAACCAGTTTCCATAGGTTTTGTTTCGATAATATCAAGCTGTACAACTGGAAAGTTTTGAAACCAACTAGTACCTACACATAAAGCCACATATACATCCCCTTCGGCTCTTTTCAAGTTAGCAGCAAGATACCTGAAATCGTCTGCAAGTCTTGTATCTATGTCTGGTTGGCCAGATCGAGAGAGCCTTGTAGTAGCATTTAAAAATTGCTTCAACCAATTATCCCCTAGTTCACTTTTCTTACTGCTGAATAAAGATTCAAAACCAGCATTTTTCAATGCTAATTCGTAGTTGCGAAATATTTCAAGTATTGACTTGTCTTTTGGTGCTGCATATGTTATTTGAGTCACCTTATCCTCTAATCTTTGGCTCTTCTCCAATTTACCGCCCACCATTTTTCCTAATGGAATATTATATTCATCAAAATCCCTCACATAATATGCAATTATATATGAACCTTGATATCTTGAGATCAAATGGTGATCTTTGCTTCCTTGCTCATCCGATTATCCAAATATTATAATGGCGATTAATATTGACAACAGAATACAAATTATCAGATAAATAATCTTTTTGTTTGTCATTCTCATGTTTGTCCTCCTTTCTTAGTACTAAACTTTGATTTATATTCTTATATATGAATTTTATAAAATTTGAAACCAACAAGCTATTTTATAAAACTCACATACGATGTTATTATTTATAAGATTTCTTGTAAAGTCAAATAAAGTATTTGATACAATAGCTTTGCAAATAATTCCATAACAAATTAAGAAAGATTTTTTAGTATAGATATTTAATTTATATAATTAAAAAAACATAATAAAATTCGAAATTGGAACAATTATATAATAGAACAGCGATTACACTAATGAGTTCTTGTTAGTCTAAAACCAATATCCTGAACGGGTGTAATTCTTGGATGACTATAAACACTACCTATGCGAAGATATTCATCAATACCATTCCATCCTCCACCTCTAATATAACACAGATTAGAATCCAGTTTATTTAAAGGGAAGCAAAATTCCCATACATTTCCACTCATATCATATAATCCAATGGAATTTGCTCTTTTAGTTTTAACTTCTGCTGAAGATGATGCTTGATACACTGCGTAGTTACCAAAAACTGTTGATATACCTAAACCACCAAGAATTGAACCATCATCCCAACACGCACCACTATCATCTCCACTTGCATGATCTCCATATGTCCAGAGAGTTCCATTACGATACCTTGCTGCGAGTTCCCATTCATTTAAAGTAGGAAGTCTGAATCCTTTAGCAGTAGACTTTGCATTAGCATTTATGCAGGCTGTGGAGTTCGTCTCTCGTGAATCTCGAATTACTACCCCTGAGTATGTGTAAACACATTCATAACTAGTTCCTTTTTTTGCATTATACCATTCAGTCATAGCATTACACCAAACCATAGCATCACACCAATTTATAGTTGCAACTGGGTGTTGGTTTGTGGTTCCAGCCCCCCACCTTGACTTCCCTCATTAGCAAAATAGTATCTATTTTCTCCTCTTGTTGTATCAGTTGCCCACAAATAAACACAGTACCAAAGTTCATAAGTTACCTCTGTTTCGCTTATCCAATAAGCCTCTTTAACATTAGCACTTGTCTGATCATCAGGACAAGTGGCAAAAGTTATGTCTTTAGAAATATAAGCCATTTTAAAAAATATTGAATCTACATTATAGACTTTCATATCTCCAGTTTCATATACAGTTTCATTAGTATCATCATCAACTATACAAGCAGTAAATATAAGGGTTAATGCAACTAATATCATTGTCAGAAGTTTAAAGCATTTCATGATAACCTCCAAATTACTTAATTAAAATGAATTATAAAATTAAGGTTATCACCTTTTAAATAAAAATCCTTAAATTATAGTTCATTTTATATTCAATTATATATTTATATTTTTTATATGTTAAATATTTTTATTTAATATCTTTTCTTCATGATATATATATATTGTTATTATATTCGTTATGTTTTATATTTTATATATTTAAATCATAATCTTCATTTAATTACTATGAAAAAGCTTATTGTTGATTTTTTTTAAAATAGGTAGAAAAGTGAATAGCGATGAAAAATAATTTTATAATTTTTAAAAATGGAATTACGACAGGTTTATTTCTTCAACTAGCCATAGGTCCAGTTTTTTTTTATATTACAAATTTAACTTTGCAAAGATCAATTTATGATGGACTTATTGCAGTACTTGCTGTCACAATAGTCGACTATCTATATATTACAATTTCGATCTTGGGAATAGGAAAACTTTTAGAGAAAAACAAAATAAAAATTATTTTATCAATATTTAGTTCGATAGTTCTAATTATATTTGGATTATTGACCATAAAGAGTATAATTAACAATAGATCTTCAAGTGCAGCTATTATTGAGTCATCTAATTTATTAGGTAGTTTTCTTTCGGTTCTTATTCTAACAATTTCAAATCCTATTACTATAGTTTTTTTTACTAGTATTTTTACTGCTAAAATGGTCGAATTTAACTACACAAAAAGAGAGTTATATATTTTTGGTCTTTCAGTTGGTTCAGCTACATTCATTTTTATGAGTTTTGCAGTAGTATTATTTACTCTTGTAAAAAGGAATATTCCACTTGTCTTAATTCAGATTTTAAATATAATAGTTGGAGTTGTATTGATAGGATACGGTCTATTTAGAATAATTAGAATTTTAAAAATGAGAGGGAAAAATATTAATTAAATATATTTATTAAAAATTATATATAGTAAAAGTATGTTTCATACAACTTTAATAACTTTACTTTGCGTATTCATTTGATTTTTCATGCAAAATAAAACTATACTTTATATATTCATTTGACTTTTCAAGAATATGTAAGATAACGAAAATAAAGGAAAAAGAGGTTAGGAATGGCAAAGATTACTGGTATTGGAGGTATATTTTTTAAAAGTAAATCTGATAGAGCCTCCTTAGTAGAATGGTATAAAAAGTATTTAGGTATTAACCTTGAGGATTGGGGTGGTGCTATTCTTAGATGGGAAGATGATAAAGCAGAAGATGGCGGACTCACAGTTTGGCATATTGCAGAAAAAGAAAGTCAATGGTTCAGTCCAAGTGAATCCCCTTTTATGATAAACTACCGAGTGGATAATTTAGAAGAAATACTTGAGAAGATCCGTAACGATGGATTGGAAATAGTACAAGGTCCAGAATCACATGAAAATGGCAAATTCGCGTGGATAATGGATCCAGACGGCAATAAGATTGAGTTATGGGAACCAAAAGCATGGGATGAAAAAAATAAATATATTTAAAAGATAAATTGATAAAATTAAAAGAAGTTCTAACAATATTAAATTGCAAAGAAATTTAATCTTGATATTTTAAATTCGAAAGCCCTTATAAAATAGACTTAATATATTTACGTGAAAGATTAATCTAATGTAGCCTAAAGCAAAACAGGAGAATAAAAAAAATGAAAAAAACCTTGATACTTTACTTTTCTAGAACCGGAAATAATAAGTTTATCGCTGAAAAGCTATCACAAACACTTGAGTCGGATATAGAAGCTATTAAGCCAAAAATAAAAAGCTTTTTACTATTGATTTTTTCATCTTTATTTAAGCTTGGTATAGGTATTAAACCACTAACCTATGATGTGAAAAATTATGAAAGAATAATCCTACTTAGTCCGATCTGGATGGGTAAATTACTTTCACCTATTAGAGGTATCATAAAAAAATATGGTGATGAAATTAAGGAGATAGTATTTATAACGGTCTGTGGAAGTGGTATTGAAGATAAAGATGGAAAATTTGGGTATGAAACCGTTTTTAAAGAAATCAAGAATATTCTTCCTTCAAAAGAAATCAAATGCTTCGAAATTTCCACAACACTTTTAACGAAAATTGGAAACCCTCAAACTTACTCCCTACCTCTTGTTTCAGAAAAAGATTTTACTGGAGCATTTAAAAGTAGATTTGATGAGATAGTAGAAACTTTGAAAAATTAAGAACTAAAAAATATATTAAAAGAAGATTTGAAATTTTATATCTGAATTAGTTATATGTACCAATGGTAAGAATGACTAGTAATATAAAATTCTGAAATTAACAATCAACTCTTCAGTTTTTCAACTTGTCTTAATTTTAAAAAGAGTAAATACTTTATATATATAAACTATTAGATAAAGGGGCTATAATATGATTAGAAAAGCAGAGATTGATGATGCTAGTAGAATTGCTGAGATACAAATATCTGGATGGAGATATGCATATAAAGGAATTATTGATGATATAATATTGTTCAGAAAACTAAATATTGAAAAAAAAAGTCAGATGATTAGAGAAACACTGAGAGAAGGAAAAGAAGAATGGTTCGTATATGAAGAAAATGGTATAATAAAAGGAATGATGATAATTAGTAAATCGAGAGATGAAGAAAAATCTGACTGTTTTGAACTTTGTGCAATCTATGTCGAACCATTAATGATAAGAAATGGTATAGGAAAAAAGATGTTAGAATATTTTGAAGAAACTGGTAAAAATAGAGGATTTAAAGAATATATTGTATGGGTACTTGAAAAAAATATTATAGGAAGAAGTTTTTACGAAAAAAATGGCTATAAACCAGATGGCAAAAAGCTTGAGATAGAAAAACTAAATGCAGTTGAAATACGATATTGCAAAAAAATTTAACTCATTGTATAATCTCTGTAATTAATATATATCTAAATCTGAAAAAAATTTACTTTGTAATACATTTTAGCAATTATCCTTTTATTTTATCACCACTTATTAATGCTTTTTGGAGGTATTAAATGATAGCAAAAGAGAATGAATTTAAAGAGCTATGTCAAAAGCGTGGTTTATCTTATCAAGAAATTGAAATGGCAGTCCAAGAACTACAAATGCTTTCTAATAAACTTTGTAGTGAAATCTCAAATCTGGAAATACTTTCGCTTGATAAAATTGAATCATACATAGATGAGCGAACAAAAAGTGGAACTGCCAATGAAGCGATGCTTATTGCATATATACGATACTATTCAATGATAAAAAGAGATGATGTGTCAATTCGTCTATTGTCATATCTTAACCCAATTGGAATTTTACCCGCTATGGCTGAACATCTTGAAGCGCTTGAAGGTAAAAAAGTTCGTGAGAAAGTTATGGAAAACTTAAAAATCCCCCCAATTGCATCAAAACCTGAAGATTATCCAACAGTCACTTCTGCTTTTACAAAAAATCTTGAGAAAGAGGTTGGTACTGTCAAAGCACAACAAATACTTGCATGGAATGTTCATGGAATTCCAGCAGAACCATGGTTAAAAGAAAAAGAGGAGTTTTTAAGATCAACAAGTCTTGAACAATGGCTTAAAAACTTGCATGATCGTCGTATTGCTGAAATAGAAAAACATGCAATAGATGGAACGCTCTGGTTCGAGCAAAAAATCACAATGAGAGTTGTTGATTATGTTCGCAATAATCAGGAAATACTTAGTGGAGTATCCGATGGTAGGTACATATATGCCACTAAAATTCCTTTTAACCCAGATGGTTTTCTTAGTGCCTCATCTGACTTTGAAAAGCGTAAATATGCGTGTCACTGTCCACTTGCAGCTTCTTCCTTAAATGAAAAAGGTGCAGATACCCCTCCCCTATGGTGTTATTGTTCTGCTGGTTTTGAAAAATTCATTTTTGATACAGTTTTTGATTTTGATACAAAGATAGAAGTGCTTGAATCTGTTCTTGCTGGGGATATTCGTTGTAGATTTAGAATAGAGATACCAGAAACAGTGAGGAAAAGATTTTTATAAACTACTATGAAATAATGATCAGATAGGTTTTTCGATTTTATTTCTAACTTTTTATATTAATTATTCTAAATTCTTAAACAAAAGGAGAAAATGTTGCCTGATTTGACAGCACATCTTTTTAAGCAAAAGAATATCTATCATTTACTGGGAAAGAAACTAATTATTATTTTTACTATGGAAATCTTTATCCAGACCTTAGAGATTTAAATCAAAAAGAGGAATATAACATTAGTCACTTCATCAATAAAGAAGGAAAAATAGATTTAAATAAATTTGAAAAAGAAATGGCGAATAAAAAGGATTTAAATGAAGATTTTGTAAGAGGAATAAGATTACATTTGTTTTCAGATATTTACGCAAGAAAAAATATTAGAAGATATTATGAATTTTTCTATAAGATTGAAAATTATACCAATGAAGAACTAACAGAACAGCTGATACAATATAATATCAAAAATATATCAAATTTTAGAATTAAAGAAATCTATAAGATTGTTAGTGATAATGTTGAAAAAAGAAAATTGATAGAATTAATAGACCTAATAGAATCGTATAAAGAAACTCAAATAACCAATATTAATATAGAAAGATATAATAAATTCATAAAAGAATTATTATCTGAATATTTAGAATCAATAAATTAATCCATATCAATCTTAAATTTATCAAATTAATGAATTTTAACTTGTTATTTGACAAAATTACTATAGATATAAATTTATACATCAATAACTTATTAGGAGAATAATTTTATGATGGTTGTCAATGATTTTTTAGATATGTTCCCAGTTCATTATGAATCTTATCCGATCGAAATATTGTACAGAGATAGTCTAGTTGGTAAGATTGATTGGCTTGAAGATTCAGTAAAAAAAGACATATTAAATAGATGCACACCAAAAAATGTGGATATTGAAAATGTTTTTAAGATTTTTAATGAAACTGCTTGTGCATTAGCAATATACGAGACTTATAAAATAATTGGTGTTGTTTACATGTTTGATATGGATTTTAGTAAGATGGAAATTGGAAATATTAAAATATATATTGAAAATAGCCATCAAAAAAGAGGTATTGGTAGTGGTGTTATTGAATACTTAAGTGATTGCTTAAAAAATTATGATATAAAAAAATTGACTACATATATAGATAAAAATAATCCATCAGCAATTGCCTGTTTTACTAAAGTAGGTTTTGAATCTGTTGGTGATAAATACGAAAAGAAACTTTAATTTATTTGTAAGTTATTAAAAAATTACTCTAATATTTTCAGATTTTTTGAATATTCTTTTAATTTTTTATTGCTTTTTTTCTCTAACATCCTTATTATTAATAATAAGGAGGATTGATCATGGAAAATACAAATCAAAAAAGGCTGCCTCTTTTAGGGGATGATTTCCCTGAAATGACTGTTCAGACAACTCATGGAACAATAGAACTACCAAAGTACTATTCTGGAAAATGGTTTGTTCTTTTTAGTCATCCTGCAGACTTTACTCCAGTATGTACAACAGAATTTGTAGCTTTTCAAAAAAGGTATGAAAAGTTTAAAGCATTAAATTGTGAACTGATAGGTTTAAGTGTCGATCAGGTATTTGCACATATAAAATGGGAAGAATGGATAAAAGAAAAACTTGGTGTGGAAATCCAATTTCCAATTATTGCAGATACAGGTGCGGTTGC
This sequence comes from Spirochaetales bacterium, assembly GCA_012797605.1. Taxonomy (GTDB): domain Bacteria; phylum Spirochaetota; class JAAYUW01; order JAAYUW01; family JAAYUW01; genus Exilispira. The sequence continues at coordinate 7,811 of JAAZOT010000036.1, forward strand.
GGAAATGCTTGGTTTGATACATCCTGGAAAAGGTACTAATACTGTCAGAGCAGTTTTTATAGTTGATGATAAGTGTAAAATTCGAATAATATTTTATTATCCACAAGAACTTGGGAGAAATATGGACGAAATCCTAAGAGCAGTTGAAGCGATGCAGATTTCGGATAAACATGGTGTGGCTATGCCAGCAAACTGGCCAAATAGTGAGGTCGTAAAAGATCATGTAATTGTCCCCCCAGCAAAAGATGTAAAAACTGCGAAAGAAAGGTTAGAAAAAGCAAAAGCAGGAGAATTTGAATGCTTTGATTGGTGGCTTTGCCATAAGAAATTGTAAAATTATAAATAACCCCTAAGTTCAACATTTAGGGGTTATTTTTTGATTGATTTGAATTTTATTTTATAATCATCTCCGTAACAAACAAAAACCATTTATTATAAAAAATTGGTAGTCCAACAATATAAAATAAAAATACAAACTAAGATTTATTATTTACAACTTGATTAGAAATATTTAAAGAGAGGAAAAAATGGGTGAAAAGATCTGTTTGATTACTGGCGGTAACTCTGGAATAGGAAAAGCCGCAGCAATTCAAATGGCACAAAAAGGTTGTAAGGTTATCATTGGCTGTAGAAATATTGAAAGAGGGGAAAAAGGCTATTGAAGAGATAAGAAATAAATCTGGCTCGACTAATGTTGATATGATAAGCATCGATATGAGCATTCAAAAATCTATAAGAAATGGCGTCGAAACTTTTTTAAAGTCTTATGGCAGATTAGATATTCTAATTCATAATGCAGCTGATTTTGATATTTCAAGAAAAGTTCCTATTTATTCATCTGAAAATATAGAGACTGTTTGGGCAACAAATCATGTGGGACCTGTTTTATTAACAGAGTTGCTATTGCCTTTAATAAAGAAGAATAATGGTGCTAGAATCATTACAATCTCATCAAAAGGATTAATGTTATATCCATTTTTGAAAGTCAATCTTAAAGATCCAGAATTCCGAGAAGGAAAATACAGTGTTGAAAAAGCATATTATCAATCTAAGCTTGCACAAGTTATGTACACATACTGGCTAGCTGAGAAGCTTATTAACGATAAAGTTACTGTTAATTGTATTAGAGTTACAAATGTTAAAATTGATATTTTTAGATATCCCAACTTATCCAATTCCATGAAAAAATTATATTCAATGAAAAGTAAATTTTCAATTACACCAGAAGAGATGGCAAAAGCATACACTTCACTCGCGTTAGATGATAAATATAAAGAGATAACTGGTAAGTATTTTGATGAAAATCTACGAATTGTAAAATCATCAGCATATAGCTACAAAAAAGAAAATCAAGAAAGATTAATGCAAAGAACCTTTGATTTCATTAAAGATGTATAACACTTATTGACTTTAAAAATACCTTTTAGTATAAATTAAAACTTAAATAAAAAGCTAAAAGAAATGATTATTGGATTAAAATCAAATAAAGTTAAATTAGTAAAATATAATCCTAAGTGGGAAGAAGAATTCTTAATAGAAAAAATGAAGATATGGAATTTAATCAGGGATAAAATTATTGAAATTGAACATATAGGAAGTACCGCTATAAAAGGAATCCATGCAAAACCTATAATTGATATGGCCATTTCTATTAGAAAATTTGAAGATGGGCTAGAATGTGTAAAACCTTTAGAAAGTATTGGTTATTTATATCTAGGTGAAAATGGAATCCCAAAAAGGCATTATTTTAGGACAAATGATGAGATTGTAAAATTTCATCTTCATTTTTTTTTAATTTCTAGCAAAGAATGGGAAAATCATATATTATTTAGAGATTACTTGAATAAAAATAGAAATGAAGCGAAGAGATATGATAAATTGAAATTAACATTAGCAAAAAAATATAAAACAAATAGAGAACTATATACTGAAGGCAAAACATCTTTTTGTAAAGAAATAATAGAAAAAGCAAGAAATTGCCTTACATCTTATAACTTTCCATGATGAGTTATCATGGAAAAATGCTCTCTATTTCCTGGAATTATATCAAGATTAAATTGGAATTTTGAAGATCCATCAACTTTTCAAGGAACAGATGAGCAAAAAAAGGAAAAAATAAAAATCGTTAGAGACAAAATAAAATCTAAAGTTGAACAATTTGTTAAAGATATTTTAAATAATACATAATGAAATGAAAATAAACATTTTAAATTAAAATGAATATAGAAATTTTAAATTTAAATGAAACAAATTTAATGGATTTTCCAGAATGGGATAATTATCCATTTAGCTGCAAATATTGTTTATATTGGGAATTCCCCGAAGAGTTCCAAAATATTGTGAAGCTGGATAAAGAAATCCTTTTGCAAAAGAAGTTCAATTGGATTCAAAATATTAATAATATATTTGGCAATTGTGGTAAAATTGTCTATATAGATGGAAAGCCAATTGGTTACTCACAATATGCACCACCTAAACTTCTTCCAGTCATATTAAGTTACCAATTGAAGCCAGATGATGATGCTATATTCATTTCTTGCTTATATATTGTAAAAAAAGAGTTCCAAAGATCAAATATAGGGACACATCTCTTATTTGAAATAATTGAAGATCTAAGGAATAGGAAATTTAAAGCTATCGAAACTTTTGCTAACAAAATAAGCTCAAACAACCCATCAGGGCCAATGCAGTTTTATCTAAAAAATGGTTTTTACATATCCAAAGATGACAAACATTTTCCATTAATGAGGTTTGAGTTATAAAATTAAGTTTTTGAGTAAAAGAAATTGTGATATCATATTTTATTTTTATATTAGGTTTTATTTTTTAAATAATACTTTAAACCCTAGAGAAAAGATATTGAAGTTAATTATAAAAGAATTATAATATCAGAAGAATCAAAAAATATTGCTATTTTAATCTTTTTAAGGAGGTTTTATATGGTTATATTTGGAATAATTATTTTGATTTGTTTATTTGTTTTATATGTTAAATTTTGTAATGTTTTGGCATATATTGTTGATCCAATTTCTATATTTTATATTCTTATTTTTTCCTTTTTTTCAAGTGTTATAGTTTTTGGATTTAGGAATGTTTTTAAATCATTTAAGATAGGATTTATTAATTTTAAAAATTCAAATAAAGAAGAAATTATAACTAGTGCAAATATATTTCTTACAATGCTTATTTTTTCTTTACTTTCAGGATTAATGTTTAGTATTATAGGTATCATATCTTTATTTACATATTATGAAGATATGAAAAAAGCAAAAGGTTTTTATTTTTCTCAGGAACTTTTACCAATTTTATATGGGATTGTATTCTCAATTACAATTTATCTTCCAATATGGTTAAGATTAAAGAATGAAGCTAAGAAATTTTGATTTAATTAATTTTTCTAATATAAGCAAATAATATATAAAATGAAGTTATATTTTGGCAAAATTTAATTTTATATTTATTAATGCATAATAAAGAATATTGGTTTTTTTTAAAATGTAAAATATTAAAATTTAACATAATTATTTAATATAGAGACAAAAATATGAATTTTTTTGGAAATCTATTTTCATCTTTTAGTAGAAAGAAAGATATTAAATTAATTTTACAACCAAATCAGTATATTGAATTAATGGATCCATCTGGCAATATGCAAGGAGCACTTTTAATCCATGACTCAAAAACTAAAGATGAACTACTTAAATACTTTAAGAACTCTAGAGAAAACAATCTTTTAGGCCACAATGGATATATATCTGATGCAATTGTAGACAAAATCGGTTGTACAAGTTCTATTATCTCATCGGCGATACAATCTGGCCATCTAATGCAAATTGTCGGAACGCCAAATCTTATCGAAGGCTTAAAAACTGGTACGATGTCACTGCTTTCAACTGGTGAAAGCTTTACTGGTTCTGTGATTTCGAAAACAACCAACCAAATTGTTGGTCAGCTTCGTTTTGCTCCAGCTGATATTGCTCCAATAATAGCTCCAATGGCTGTATGGCAAGTCATTAATGCAATTGCTGGCGTTCAACAACTAGCAAAAATCAATTTGAGGTTAGACACCATACAAAGAACTGTTGACTCAATAGTATTTCGTATGCAAGCTAATGTCTATGGTAGACTATGTGCAGTTATTGCAAGTTTAAGTGAAATTGATAAACAATATAGAACAATTGGATATTTCTCAGATGATATGTCTTTTAGATTAGCTATTGCAACTTCTGAAATACAGACCGTTTTTTTTGAACAGGGATTCTTGATTAAAAGATTTACAGAAAAGAGCAAATCTATATTAGAAAACACAAAGAAAAAGGAAGGAGCATATTCTGCAAATCAATTACTTAAAGAAGAAGAACAAACCTTTTTAATAGATGCAAGTATATATATAGCTGCTACTAGAGCTGCTCTTTTTGCTTCAAAAAGTTGGATTTTACATGATCTTAACAAAGTTCCAGAATATGTTACAAATAGGAATATATCGATAAGGCAAGAGATCAAAAATCTAGAAGAAAGTTTTAAGGTTTTATCTATAATAGATGAACTTAAAGAACACTCACTAAAATGTCTTGATGAAATGAGCTGGTTTTCCAAAAATCTATTCAATAGAACCTTAAAAAAAGAGATAACCGAGAGAACTAATAATAATAATTTAAAAGAACAAGATGAAATGGATAAAATAGAACCATCAATATTAATATGGAAAAGTGAAGACAAAAATTGAATTGTATAAGTATCGATAGCAAAATAGAATAATTTTGATTAGATAAAAATATGAATATAAAATTAGCAAAAACTGCAAGAGTAGAAGCTTCTAAATTTTTTCATGGAAATATAATGGGTGTAAAGTCTAATTTACAACCTATTGCTAACCTATTTCCAATATCTTCCACTTGGAACTTGGATAGTTGGGAAAATTGCTGGTGTGCTGCATTTATTTACTATGTAATTATAAAAGCAGGATACGAATTACCAGTTAAATATCCTGATGAAAAGGTAACTTGCAATTTCGCTGGATGCATTGCATGGGAACAGTGGGCTAAATTGGAATATAATAAATTCTGGTTTGAACCAAATACAGAAGCTGAAGTTGGAGATATCGTTTTATTTGATAATATTTTTTTAAACCAGGAACATGACCATATCGCGATAATTGTAGATTTTGAAAATGACTTTATAGTTACAGCTGAGGGAAATTTCAACAATGTTTCAGCTATTGTAAAAAGAGATAAAAAAGCAAATATTAGAGGTTTTATAAGATTTGAAGGATTTGGATAAAATAATTATTTTAATTTTGCTTAATTGTATTTTTATGATAATTTGTTTTTAGAATTTGATAAAAATAAAACTGATTAAAAGATATATTATTTCTGAAATAAGCAGTATATTTATGGATAAAAACGATAAAAATAAAATTCATAATTTCAATTTTCCCAAAGAACATTGTGTTTATAAAGATGATGATTTAGGAATATTACTTTATAAAGAAGATTGTATCGAATTTATGAATAAGCTCATTCAAATTTATCCAGACGGTATTTTTGATATGATCTTTGCAGATCCCCCATACTTTTTATCAAATGGAGGCATAACCTGTCATGCTGGAAAAATGACTAAGGTTGATAAAGGGATTTGGGATAAATCAAATGGAGTAAATGAAAATCACAATTTTAACCTTAAATGGCTTTCCAGTTGTCAAAAATTATTAAAAAGAAATGGAACTATATGGATTTCCGGTACTCATCATGTAATATATTCCATTGGCTATGCTATACAGCAATTAGGTTTTAAAATACTAAATGATATTACATGGGAAAAACCAAATCCTCCACCAAATCTATCATGCAGATATTTTACTCATTCAACAGAAACTATTATATGGGCAGCCAAAAATAATAAATCTAAACATTATTTTAATTATGAGATAATGAAGAAACTTAACTATGGTAAACAAATGAAGACTGTTTGGACAATAGCTCCTCCCTCTGAAGAGGAGAAAACTTTCGGTAAGCATCCTACTCAAAAACCACTTATGTTACTTGAGAGAATAATTTTAGCAAGTACTAAAGAAAATGAAATTATTTTTGATCCTTTTTCTGGAAGTTCAACAACTGGATTAGCTGCAATTAAATTAAACAGATCATTTGTTGGTTGTGAATTAGAAGATGAATTTATTAACTTATCAATCAAAAGATTTAATGATTTCATTCAAAACAAAAAGAAAAATATTAGCCTTTTTAAGGAGTTTGTGTGAAAAAAGGTGGTGTTGGTGGTTCTAATACTCAAACCGGATTAAATTTTGAAAAAAAGGTTGATTTATATGATCTTTTAGCAAAAATTCCGGGATATGAGATTAATAAGGCAAAATCAAAAGCAGGAATGGAAGTTTATTTTGAAGGTAAATTAGTTGCAAGATGTTTTAGAAAATATAAATTTAACAAATTCTTAGAAGAAAACAATATTGAATGGAAAAAAATTATATCAAGAAAACTATATCCTGATGATTCTATACTTGTTATTATTAGAGATACTTTATTTATTATTGAAGTAAAATATCAACAAGTTAATGGTTCTGTAGATGAAAAACTCCAAACCTGTGATTTTAAAAGAAAACAATATCTTAAACTAGTTACTCCTTTAGGACTTTTAGTTGAATATGTTTATGTGTTAAGCGATTGGTTCAAAAAGCCAGAATATAAAGATGTTCTTGACTATATTCAAAGTGTTAATTGTCACTATAAATTTAATGAAATACCTTTATCATGGTTAGGTTTACCTATTAAAAAGCAATAATAACTTATTAAATGATACTAAATTAGAAAAGATATCATCGAGATTTAATAGTTTTTAAAAGTTTATTTTATGTGGGTAAAATATCTTTACTAAATTTTCAAAAGATTGATTTTAATTCTCCATTTAATTATTTTAATCCAATTCTTTAATAATTCAATATTTAAAATGAAAATTGGTTAGCTTATTTTAATTATGAAGATTATCATAGTTAACAATTTGATTTTAAGTTTCTTTATTTTATACTTTGTTTAGTGATGGAAATTACAACTAATTTAATGTTAATTTATTGGTTTTTATGTTATACATTATTTCTCTCACTTTTTATAGTCTCTGGTATAAGAGCCTTACAAAAAATTGAAGCTGAAAAATATCACTTTTTAATGATATTATCTTTTGCTCTTTTGATGATTAATTCAACCCTTTATACAATTATTGAAATAAAGAGTAATGTTGTTGATTTTATCCTCCAAATGTTAGTAATGGCTGGAATTTGCCTTGGAATATATTCTATCCCTGCTTTTGCACATAATCTATCTGATAAAAACCCAAAATATAAAATTATTATTGATACATTAAAATACTTAGCACTATTGCTATGGTTTACAAATCTAATAAATTATATAAAATTCAAAAGGATATTTATTTTTATTTCAATTTATATAATTTACTTTATAGTTATTTTAATTACATCAACAATAGGAATTTTTTCCTCAAAAAAAAATAAAAATAATAACAGAATTTTTGAAAATAATTTTTATATAACCTATATATCAAGAATTGGAATTTTAAGTATTTTTTTTGTTCCGCTTTTTATAATTATAGATTTATTTGGTGGATTTGGATTTAAGCCTATTTCTATTCTAATTCAATATAAATTTAGAACTTTTCCTATGTTTTTTCTTTTTTGGAGTATAATTTATTTTTCTTCCATATTCAATTTTAACAAAACAAAACTAATTTATAATAGTTTAAATGTTATCAATAAAAATAATTTAGATTTATCAATTGAGAATTTAAATAAGTATCTTCTATCCCCGAGAGAGATAGAAGTTTTACAACTATTATTATCAGGTCTTAGTTATAAACAGATTGCATCATCGCTTTCAATTTCACTTGCAACTGTAAAAACACATATTTGTAGAATATATGAGAAAACTAAAACAAATTCGAAGATAGAGCTAATAAATAAAATAATGAAAGAATAAAATTATCAAAATATTTATTTGTTATCATCCAAAAGGTTGACAACCTAAATATCTATACAAAATCATCCAAATTCTCGATTTTTTATAAATTTTTTTGATTTAAATCATTGATAGAGATTTCAAAAATTTTTTTAATAAAAAGGAAATAATATGATTTTAAAAACAACCAAAAAAATAAGAATTGATTTTTTTACCTGCCAATTTCATCTACTAATTGTGTTTTTTATTTTATTTTTAAATTCAGTAAATGCTTTTGCAATTGAAAATCAAAAGATTACAATAAATAAGATCAAGATAATTATAGATGAACAAATTTATAATTGGCAGGAAGTTAATAATATTCCAGAAAAAGAAGCAATAAACTTTACAAGTCCAAAAACAGTAATTTCTTTTTTAAGTATAAAACCAAATGAAACTATCTATATTAAAATCCTTGAACAAAAATTATTCGATGCAGAAAAAAGACTTATGGAATCTGGATACTTTTTCTCTGCGAAAACATACTGGGTTTCTTCATCCAATGATCAAAATTTAGTAAATGTTATTATAGAGGTTAAAGAGGGGTTTTTATTTAGATTTGGTGGGGGAGCTATTTTTGGGGTTGCAGGTAAAGATAATCTTTTTGGCTTAAGAAAATCTATTTATCTTTTTTTTGGATATAATTTGAATGGAGTTGATTTTAAAGATGAACTTTTTTTTGGCTCAGATTTTATTTTTAGATTGAGATTATTATATCAGAATAGCTATGGTTTTTCAGAGATTACATTTAACAAAATAGATTTGACTAATACCTTTGGATATAGATTTTCTCCCCAAACTTCTCTAATATTGTTTTCCTATATTAGATATCAAGATTCAGTAATATCAGAAGATTATAGTACTTTATTTTTCTATAATGGAAAATTTTTTACATTTAATGAACGACTAGTATTTAATTATAATTTTTACAAAGGTAACCCTGATTTTTATTTAAGAGGATTGATAGAATTTTCACCAGGTTTCTATTATTACCTACCTGTTTTTGGGACTTGGTCTAATTCTTATAATAATTTCATACTTAATTTAAAGGCAAAAACTATTATAGTCTTAGAAACAAGTTTTCTTACCTTTGGGATTTCTTCAGTTTTATTTTATAGTGGTGGAGTTCTAGATTATATAGATTCTTATAATTTATCATATTCTGATGAAGGTTTTGTAAGAACAAGTATCGCGAATTATCAGAAATTTCCTGATGCTACTTTTATTACAAATATCGAATTAAGAAGCAAATATTTTGTTTTACCACTTAGTGGTATATTTAATTTCTCATTTTCCTTTTTTATTTTTGATGACATAGCCTTCAATAAAATTATATACAAACAAATAACAGACTTACCAGTCAATTTAATTACTGACGAAGTAAATATTCAAAATGGGTTTTATATTTTAAACTCTTTTGGTTTTGGTATTAGATTTGGTTTTGACATCCCAATAAATGTATTTTTTACTTTAACAATTGGGTGGAACCTTAATGGTAATTATTCAATCATATTATTTTTTGGCAAAGGATTTTAAATACTAAGGTTAATATAATTTAAAGTAAATTAGATGATTTAAAGTATTATAATTAGAGAATTATGAATGAAAAATTAAATATTAAATTAAGGAGCTTGTATGAAAAAAAGAATAATCATTTTCTTTTCTTTTTTGATTTTTCTTTTTGTATGCTCAATCAATTGTTACGCTGAAGATCCAATAAATATCATCGAAAAAATAATTGATACAGAGGAGGAACAAGATTTATTAAAGTTTGTTGAATTATATAAAAGTTCAAATGATGAAAATGCTCCTCTTTATGTAGGTCTTGCTTATCATAATCTTTCACTTATTGATTCAATAAAGTATTCCTCTTTTGCTGTGGACTGGCTTTTAAAATATAACGGTAAAAAATTTTATTCCATAGCCTTAGCTTATAGAGGAAGTGCAGTGACCTTAGTTGCAAATGCTTTATCTAAAAAAGGTAATCTTATAGGGGCTGCATCTAAACTTGATGAAGGATTTAAACTTATGGATAAAGCAATAAAGGAAGACAGTAGTAATATTATTATTAGGTTTTTAAGAGCAGAAAATGGGATAGAGATAACAGAAACAACACCTTTTGATAGATCAAAAATTGTTGAAGAAGATTTAAATTTTTTAAAAGATAAACTTACTAATTTTTCAAATTTACAAAAAGCACAGTATTATTTAATCTTAGGAAGATTAAAAATTTATCAAAAAAAAATTCCTGAAGCTATATCTGCGTTAAAACAAGTTATAAAAGAAGCCCCTGATTCCAAATATGCAAAGAAAGCAAAACAGCTTCTGGCTAAATTGGAGGACTAAATGAAAATAGTTGAAGGTTTTTTACTTGGGTTAAGTACTGGAACTTCTTGTATAATGAGTTGTTATCCTCTTATTTTCCCATTTTTATTTATAAAAATTGAGGGAATTAAAAAGAACAATATTAAATTATTATTATTTATAATTGGAAGACTTATTTCATATATATTAATAGGTGCAATAATTGGATTTCTTGGTTTTTATACATTAAAATATATTCCAGTTAGATTTCAAATTAACATAAAAAGAATTAGTTGGATTATTGCTGGAATTATTTTATTTATAAATGGAGTTTCTCTTCAATTTCCAAAGAGTTTATTCTGCCAAAGATTAAAGTTTATAAATAAACAAAATAATTCTACCTTTATGTTAGGGATTCTAGCTGGGCTTAATTTATGTCCACCTTTTCTTACTGCAGCTTCTAGAGTATTTGCGCTTCCTTCTGATTCAGGTTTATTATCAATATTTCATGGAATTGTTTATTTTATTCTATTCTTTTTTGGTACTACAATATTTTTTATACCACTTTTTGCAGCAGGTTTTTTCAACAAAGTAAAAGAAGAAATCAAATCCTTGCTAGAATATATCGCAAGATTTACTCTTATTATTCTAGGAATTTACTTTTTCTTCTTTGAAGGTCTTATATTTTTTCTTCAACCTTAAAAAAATATTAAGATAAAAAAATTAAAATCATAAAATATTAAAATATGGGGGTCATATGTCTAATATAGATGAAAAGAAATTTCAAATTAATCAAGATAATAACTTTGAAATATATAATGATAAAAATAAGGAAATTAAAAATCTTATTTTATTTCTCATAATTAGCTTTGGTTGGAGTTATCTTTTTTGGGGGATTGAAATTATTTTTAAAATTAGAGTTTTTGTTGCACCTTTTGGACCAACACTTGCAGCCTTCTTTATTACTTTTATTAGAGAAGGGAAAAAGGGAGTATTAAAATTACTTAAAAGAGGATTTAGTTTTAATTTTAATAAAATCTGGCTTATACCTTCATTACTTTTGATGCCTTCTATTATTGGTCTTTCATATTTTATAGCTATTTTAAGTGGAGAAAAACTTTCAGTACCATTAATTTTTTCTCAACCTTTAATTGTCGTACCAGCTTTTTTTTATATTTTTTTCCTTGGTGGACCACTTGCTGAAGAATTTGGATGGCGAGGTTATGCTTTAGGTAAACTTCAAATAAAGTATAATGCTTTTACATCAAGTTTAATTTTAGGAGTAATTTGGGGATTATGGCATCTTCCGCTTTTTTTTATGGAAGATCAGGAAATTTATAAAAATATTCCATTTATAGGCTTTATGGTAGGCACAATCCTTTTTTCTATTATTTTTACTTGGATATACAATAATACAAATAGTAGCATTATTCCTGTTCTTTTACTTCATACCACAGGGAATTTTGGTCATTTTATCTTCCCGGCATTTGAATCAAAATATGCAGCTTTATATTCATTAATTTTAAATTTAATTGTAGATATTTTAATTTTGGTTTTTTTTGGATTAAAGAAGATGATTAAAAAAAAGTAAAAATATTAATAAAAATAATATAAAGATAATAAGAATTATATTTAAGGGGTAATAAATGGAAAACAATCTTAATAATGATAGTTATAATCATAATAAAAAATATGATGAAAAGTATTTAAATATTTATTGTAATCAAAGTTTAAAGGTTTCTAAGTTTACAGCTATACTTATTACTATAATAGTTTTTTTTATATTAAATTTCTTTTTATTATATAATGCAAAGGGAATTTCAAAGATTTCTTCCTGGATTGTTTTATTCTATCTTACTTTTGGTTTCTACAAACTTATTTCTACAGGGAAAATTAGCTTTTATCGAAAGTTTCTTTTTATTTTTGGAGCTTCAACTTTCTTCCCTTCTTTTATTGGACTTTTAATAGAATCAAGGGGTGAAATGGCTTTAACATATAGGCAGATTTTATTAAATGAAACACCCTTCTGCCATATTGTTTTTCCAATGGTTATATTCCCTTATATACTTGAAAAAGTACTAATTTTTCCAGCAAGATTAACTGGAGATTTTGCTTCCTTTTATTCTATGCTTGTAATAATCACAATTTCTATTTTAACTGTAGGTAGAGGTTGGTGTTCATGGGTTTGTTTTTATGGTGGTTGGGATGAGTGTTTATCAACAATTCCTAAAAAAGCTATAATAAAAATTGAAGATAAAAATAAAAGATTAAGATATTTTAATTTTGTTATGCTTACAGTTATAATTCTTGGTTCTCTTGCGACTTTTTCAGTAATTTTTTGTCAGTGGTTTTGTCCTTGGAAATTAATTACCGAATATGAAAAGATAGTAGATTTAAGGACATTTTTAGCTTTTATTTTAATGATTCTTTTGTTTTTTATACTTGTCATTGTTTTTCCTTATCTAACAAAAAAAAGAATTCAATGTATGAGTTATTGTCCTTTTGGTGCTTTGCAATCTTTAACTGATAGAATATCTTTTTTTAGAATTAAAATAGATAGTAACCTTTGCAAAGGTTGTTTAATCTGTGCCAAAAATTGTCCAACTATGTCTATTGATGAGAATTCTATCCTAGAAAAAAAACCTAAAGTATTGATAACTTGCACAAAATGTGGAGAATGTATTCAAATCTGCCCACAAAAGGCTATAAGATATGATTATTTCTTTAAACCTTCTAATTTAATATTAAATCAAGTGGAAATAAATGATCAACTAAAAAATAAAAAAGTAGAATATAGTCGAAAGAAAATATTAAAAAATATTTTTAAAACATTTTTGTTCACATTAAATGAAATTAAACAGGTAAAAGTTCTTTTTCCCTTTTCAGGTTGGGTTTTAGGAAGTATTGTTATGGGTGGATTTATGGTTGATACTATTACAAGAATACTAAATATTTTTATCAATGGTTCATTTCTATTAAAATGAAAAATATAAAATTGAATAAAGAGGTAATCTTAATAATATAAAATTAATAAAAAAGGGAATAAGATATTATGAAAATAATAAATTTTAGTAAGCTTAAGATAAAAATTATAACTATTTTAGCTGTTACTTTAGTTTTTACTATTCCTTTTTGGTTTATATTTTCTAATTCATTATTGGAACCTTTATTTGCAAAAATTTTACAAATAAGACATGACCCATCAATGTCAGGAGGTCCATTAATTGCATCTTTTTATGATGAAACGAATGATGATAATGGCGACGGTTCTTATGAATACCCATACCATGATCTTTTTTCAGAAAAAAATCTTTCGGATATTATTGGATATGAAGTATATAGACCCCTTATAGAACCTCCTATCTGGCAAGTTGCAATAATTTTAAGCAAAATCCCTAATATTTATAATTGGGAAAGTGGAATTTCTGGTATACAAATTGCGGTATTTATTGATATTGACTCAAAAGATGATATAGATTCAGAAAATTTCCCTATTCAATTTGAACAGTATAAAGATTTAAATCTTTCTTTTCAGAAAAATAATAAACCAAATTTTATGATATTAATTGATGGACTTAAAAGAGATAAAGCAAAATTAATTTTTAATGATGGGGAAATTTTTTTTATAGATATGATTCTTCTTGAAAGTGAGAAAAAAATCTATCTTCAAATTCCATTAAATATTAGAAATATTCGAGAAATTTTAGATGGAAGAGAAACTTATCATTATGTTTTTTCAAGTATTCAAGATCCACTTGGAGTTAATGGATGGTTAAATATAAGAGACTCTGCATCATTAAGATCAGGGGGAGGATTAAAATGGGAAGAAGGACCTAAAATATTTGATTTGCTAGCACCCATAGGATTTTCACAAAAAGATATACTTTCTATAAACAATACAGGAGAAGATCATTATATTATACTTCAACCTATAAAGGTAAATGGATTCAATCCAAACATCAGTTATCTTAAGGAAAAAGGCTCGCAAAAAGATTCAAAAGCTTTATCAACTATTCAATATCTTATAGAAAAAGTAAAAGAAGAAGAAGAGATTGAAAAGAAAAATGCAGAAGAAGAGTTTAACTTTAAACTTAATTCTTCTGATGATGTAGAAAAACTTTATGCTCTTTTTGGTCTTTCAAGATTTGATGAAGCAAAAATTTTAGTAAAAAAAATTCTTGAAAAAGAAGAAGAAAACCCGATTGCTCTTGCATATTATGGTTCTCTTGTTGCCATGGAAGGAGGAAAAACTAAAAATCCTATGCTAGCAATAAGCTTAGTTCAGAAAGCTTACATTTATCTAGATAAAGCAGTAGATATTATTTTAAAAAGACTTAATGATAATAATGATCAAAAAACAATTGAGTATGCAATAATAGTATTGACAAATAGAGCAGTTGTCTCATCTTCCGTACCAAATGAAATATTTTCAAAATATGAAATTGCTATTAGTGACTTAATTAAAATATCTGAACTTTTAGAAAAAGAAGGTAAAATAAAAGAATCAGCAAATGCACTAATGCAAGCTGCTATTCTTTATGAAAAGCTAAACAAGAAATCTGATGCTATGGCAATTTGGTTAAAGATACTGGGTTATAAAGATAAATTAGCTAAGGTAGAGCTTGAATTAGTGAAAAGAAACTATTACCATTGATCTATATAATATATGTTATATTATACATTATTCATATTTAACTGTTGGAACATCAATTATTATAATTACAATTACTTCAATATTGTTTTTTAATATTGTTTTTTTATTAAGCTTAAAGATCAAAATGTCTTCCATAAATCAAAAAGCTGCTTAAGATTTAAATTGTAAACACTCTGAAAAACTTGATCAAGATCATTTGTATCGCCACTAAAAATAGATTGCAAAAGCTTTAAAAAAGTATCAAAATCCTTATATTTAATTAAAAAATTAGCGAAATCGATTAGATAATATACAACACTTGTGTTCCCTCCTTGATAATTCATAGCAAGCATTACTGGATCTTTTGAAGCCCTTGATAATACTACATTTTGAGTAAATTTTCTAGTAGCCATTATTACTTTTTCCTCAGTAAGTTTTACATTATCATCAGTAACCATAAAATATGCTAAACATATATGATTGTAATATGAAAACATTTCGGTTAAAAATGAATAGTAATAAGGAAGATAATTTTCTTCATTAGATGAAAAATAACTTTTATGTAAATAATCTTTATACTTTATCTCGAAAAGATAATGTAAATACTCATGAAAAAGAGTTGATATGTAATGAATCTTGTACTCTTGGTTATTTTTATAGTTATTCATATTCATTATTATCAAATCAGGATAATCAAAAACACCGCCCCATTTTTGAATTCTGAAAGTAATATTATTATCATTTAACCTCATCGAATTTTTATCAAAGATAAAATGTAATATTGGATCTAAATTGTTAAAAGGTTTATCCAATGTTTCATAGAGTAAAATCTTTATTGGTTCATCTTCAATCTTCTTTTTTGAAAATTTATTTAAGTTAACATATTGGTTAATAGGTTTATAGTAAGATTTTAAGTAGTCATATAAAAATTGTAAATTCATTACTTTTTCTAATATAAAGATGTTAGCCTTGTTTTTATAAATATAGTAGGAAGAATTATTCGAGGTAATCAATGAATTTGTAAAAATTTGAAAAGGATCTTGAGTTGATTCTTCAGTCGATTTTTGCTGATTCTTTGTAGTAGTGCAGGATAGATAGAAAAATAAAGAAAAAATGAGAAATAAGAAAACAATAATAAATTTACTTCTTTTTTTCATCATATTATCCTTTTGTCTTAACATTAATAAGTTTTATTATCTTTGCTTTTTTAACTATTTATTATATATTTTAATTTTTTTTCAATATTTTAGTCTTTTTTTAGATATTTTTTATTTTAACTATTTTTAGTCCTCTTTTTATCATAATCTAATTTTTAAAATTATATTTGTAAAAATTAATAATTATTATTATCACATAATCAATCTTATCATTTGAATTTAGTGACAATTTATTGAAAATTTTTTAATAATAAATCTAATAAAATAAAAATATAAAAATAAAATAAATTTATTCAAAAAATTTCGATAGAATGTAAATTATAGCAAATGATAAATTTAAAAACAAAGTAATAATAAAAGTTTAAGGATGGGAAATATGATACCAGAGACTCAAATATTTAAATACCCAATTTTGGTTACAAGGCTTTTAGCATTAAAAAGAAGAACCTATAAAAGGATTGTTGAATTAGATTGTTCATATATAAAAGATGTTGAACCAATTGCATATGATAATATATTAAAAAGACAAACAGAGTTTAAGACTATTAAAAAAGGTGAAACATGGGGGAAAGCTTACGATTGTGCCATCTTTCATATTTGGGGTAAAATTCCTGAAAATTATAAAGATAAGAATTTATTTATCGTATTTGACTTTGAAGGAGAAGCTTTTTATCTTGATGAAAACTTCAACCCTTATTTTTCTGTAAATAGTAGATTATCTATAATGGATTATTTTCAGTTTTCTTGG
>JAAZOT010000037.1 GCA_012797605.1 Spirochaetales bacterium
AAAATAGAAAACAATTGTAAATTAAGAAATATTTTATAAAACTAAAAATATTTATAAAATAAAAAATATTAATAAAATAAAAAATAGGATTCAAAATATAAATGAATCGATTTTAAAATTAAGTAAAAATTAAGGAAAAAGAATAAAAACAGAAGAAATATTTAATCAAAAAATAAAGCAGATGAAAGAAGGGAATATGGAGCAGAAGATTTATCTTAACAAAAAAGAGGTGAGTTCAAAGGTTGAAATCCAAGAAATCGAAAGATTAAAAGATATTTTAGTCAAGGAACTTCTAATCGAGTTTGAACTTCAAGATCCAGAGGTTGTAGATTCATTATCTTTAAGTATAGATTCTATTTATGATTTTATTGATAAAAATTTTAATGAGAAAGAATTTAAGATAGAATCTGTTCTTATTAGTGGTTTTCAATCCTGGTCAAAGGCTTATGAATATAATATAAAAGAATCACAAACCAATATAAGATTAAAACCATCTCTATTAAGATTCATAAAATCTGATTATGAACCTTGGTTTGTCAAGAAAAATCAATTTGTTTCAAGCTTTTATATGAGTTTTTTTGAGAAAAACCCTTCTGAAAGAAATTTTACTTTGATATCTAAAGATAAAATATTTCCAACAACTTTTATTTTTGATAAAAAAAAGAAGAGCTTAGATATCTCTTTTGGACTTAAAGGTGAAAAACTAACAGGCAAAATAAGCCTTGATAAAATCTATCTTGTTTTTTGTGAAAATCTTATAACTCAAAAAGAAGCCTTTGGTCATCTATTTAAGGAAGAATATGAGAGCTCAGTTAAGAAATTGAAAAATTATAATCTTATTGATCAAAAAACATCTCGTATTTATGGATGGGAATCTTGGTACAACTATTATACTTCTATTACAGAGAAGGATTGTATCAAAAATATTAGGCCTTTTAATGAATTATTAAAATCTCTTAATATTGAATCAAAACCAGTTTTTCAGATCGATGATGGTTGGGAAGTAAGAGTTGGTCAGTGGCAACAAAATGAAAAATTCCCGACTCCACTTGGCGAAATGGCACAAAAAATCGAGGAGAATGGGTTTTTACCAGGTATCTGGATGGCTCCTCTTGCATTGCTTAAAGACTCGGATATTTATAAGAATCATTTTGAATGGGTTTTGAAAGATAAAAAAGGAAAACCAATACCTTGTGGTAATATCCCTCTATGGGGAGGAGATTTTTACACCTATGACCTTTCAATAGATGATGCTAGAAAGTATATTTTAAATGAAGTGAAGGCTTTAACTCAAAGGCATAATTTTAAGTTCTTAAAACTAGATTTTTTATATGCTGGTCTTGTTAATGGGGATCATCAAAATAAAGACCATGGTACTGCTTATTACTACAACCTATTTCAAAATGAACTTGTATCGGCATTGGGTGAGAAAATCATACTATTAGGCTGTGGAACTCCACTTCAGCTTTCCTACCCTTTTTATCCAATAACAAGAATTGGAGCAGATACAAGAGAGGAGTGGGAACTTTTTATTGGGAAAGTTGCTGGTTATGAAGGAAGACCTTCTGCGTATATGAGTTTAACGGATACTATTAATAGAGCCGTTTTAAATAATACTGTTTACTTTTCCGATCCTGATGTTGGATTTTTAAGAAAATCAAAGATAAAGCTGACTAATAGAGAAAAAGTTCTTATAGATATTTTTGATTTTATATTTGGTTCTCAAATAATGATTTCTGATGATTGTGACGATATTGATTCTACAATATCTAAAGAAGTTGCATGCTGGTTTTCATTCTTGAAAGATAAGGAATTTTATCCAAAAAGATTGAATAAAAAGGATCTTTACATTATAAAAGAAAAGAAAAATGATATCTTTTGTCTATTGAATCTTTCTGAAAAAGATCTTAATTTTGACAAAAATATGCTAAAAAGGATGATCAAAAATTATGATGATAATTGTAATTTTTTAACATATGAAAATGGAGAAATAAAATCTGTTAAATTTAGTCAACCTTTTATACTGAAAAAGCATGATTTTATCTTTTTGACAAATAAAAATTAGTTGAAAATGAATAAAAAAAAGATTATCTTTTCGATCAATGGCTCATTAAAGCATTGCGGGGTAGATGAATATACTATATTGCTTGAAAAAGTACTGCAAGAAGAGTATGAATTTATACATATCGTACAAAGTGGATCCGATATTCATAAACTATTGGTGGAAAAGGGTAAAAAAGTCTTACCATTAGATTCACCATATTTAAAATCAATTAAACAAATTTTCTGTTATATAAAAGAATATGAACCAGATATTGTTTTTATAAATACGGCGAAGCAATATTATTTATCCATATTATTTCCTAGGTATTGTAAATTAATTATTGTTAGACACAATAGCTATAATCTTCAATATTTTCCAAATTTATTCTTCTTAAAAATGGTAAATTTTATAATCGCCCCATCGAATTTTTGTGCAAGTGTAATTAAAAAACAATTTCCTAAATTGAAAGATAAAATAAAAGTCATATACAATACAGTTTATCTGGATAATATTAATTACAATGATAATTCTCTTTCTTCACCTAAAAATGCAAAATCAGACAATTTTGAAACTGATCTTTTCAATATTGGTTTCATTGGAAGAATAGAGCCAAAAAAGGGAATATTACTTTTAATAGATGCACTTTATAAAATGAAGAAAGAAAATTTAAAGTTTCATTGTTATATTGCTGGGAAATTTAGTAGTATAGCATTTGAAAAAGAGGTTAAAAATAGTATATCACAAAAGGGGCTTGAAAGATATATAACATTTGATGGTTTTATTAAAGATAAAAATGAATTTTACTCGAAGCTGGATCTTGTAGTTATACCATCTTTGAAAGAGGTAAAAGAAACATTTGGACTTGTAGTTTTAGAGGCATTTCTTTTCAATAAACCAGTGGTTGCAACTTCCAGTGGAGCATTACCAGAGATTATCACCTATGGTCCTTCTTCCATTGTCTGTCATACTCAAAATCCACAAGACCTTGCAAATTGCATAAAACTATCGATGGATAAAAAGTTAAGAGATGAGTATAGATATAGGATGATGATTCCTTATAAGTCATTTTTTAATTTTACTAAATTTAAGAAAGATATTAATGATATAATCGAATTAATAAAAGCTTGAATTACTTTTATATTTTAAATGCTCAGAATAAGTTTTGGAAAAGTAATGAGAGCCATCCCCTTTTGCGACATAGAAAAGATATTCGGTATTGGCTGGGAAAAAGGCTGCCTTTAATGATTCATAAGATGGATTGCATATAGGAGTTGGGGGTAGTCCGCTATGAATATAGGTGTTGTATGGAGATTGGATATTTAAATCATCCAGTGTCAACTTTTTTTTATGATTAGGAAGGATATATTCTACAGTTGGACAAAGTTCAAGTCTCATCCCTTTTGAAAGTCTATTGTAAATTACAGAAGCAATTATTGGTTTTTCACTATCCAATACTGCTTCCTCTTCTATTAAAGATGCTATTATTATTTTTTTATATATTTCAAGTGCCGAAAGATTAGCGATAGGAAATTTTTCGAGGATTTTGAAAAAAAACCTTATTGGTTCTTGAAGGATAGAAGCAGCAGAGACACCTTTTGCATAGGAATATGTTTCTGGATAAATAAAACCCTCAAGCTTTTTTTCTTTTATGCTTATTTTGAATTTTTGCCAGTAGTTCAAAATTTCCGGGCTATTAAGTAAGTTCATGTTTTTATCAAAAGATGAATTTAAAAATTCTTCCTGGCTTATTATGCTATAAAACTCTTCTTTTGAAACTATATTTTTATCATTAAAAAGCTTTGCAATCTCATTTATGGTAAGTCCAGGGGGAATTGTTAATTTTAAAGGTATACCTATTCCTCTATCTATATCCTGAATAATACTCCAATAAGTTGAATAGTCATAAATTTGATAACTACCAACTTTTATTATAAGATTTTTGTAAAAAAGCCTAGTATAGATTTTAATTATAAAGAGATTCCCTTTAAGACCTCTATCTTTTAAAAATCCTAGTACTGTATTTAAGTTATCTCCCGGATTTATAGATAAGATAAAGTTAGAATTAATTGGAATGATATGTGTAATTAAAAAGCCATAGCTATATAGTATAAATAAAAAAATTGTTAGGAAAAAAAGTACAAAAATAAAAAATTTTAATGCAGATTTTGTCATTGTATTATTATACGCTTCTTAAATATATTCTTCTTAAATTTTATAAGCTTTATTAAAATAGTTTAAATTTTTTGCAATCTCATTTTTATCAAAACATTCACCATGAGAAGGAATAATGAAATCCACTTTTTCTTCTAAGATTTTTTCCCAGCTTTTATAAAGTGTTCTCAAGTCATTAAAAATAACTGGAAGGTATCTATTGCCGAAAAGATTAAAACTGGAAGCCAAACTATCCCCGACAAGCAGGTGATTTTCAATTTTGATACAGATTGAATCATTTGTATGACCAGGAGTATAAAATATTTTGATATATGCCTCTTTTTTATTTTCATCAATGGTATTTTCAAACTCAAAATGATTGGTTTCAAGATTTAAAAATAAAGGTTTTTCAATTATTTCAATATCATTTTCTTGTTTAATATATGGTTCAAACCTATTTGAGTTTTTAATTAATTTATGAGATAATCTAGTCAGCCTTTGTATGGTTTTTGAAATTGCATAGTATGTCTCTTCAAGATTATTAGAGCCTTTTTCAAGATTCAAAAAGCAATTTTTATGTGCTATTATTGGGATTTTAGGGTTTATTTTTTTTAAGTACCAGATACCTCCAGTATGATCGGAATGATGATGTGTTATTATTATTCCTTTGAGGTTTGAAAGTTCAGGGTCTAACGTTATTAAGGAGATTTTATTATAAAGTTTTAAGTAATCTTTAGGATAACCAGTATCCACTAGAAGATAGTTTGCTCTATAATTTATAAGGAAAGTATTTACAAATCTGAAAGGAATAGTAATAATATCTATATTATTAGAGGTAGTGAACATATCTTCCTCCGTTATTTAATTAAAATCTTAAAAAATTTACATAAAAAAACAAAATAATTTTAAAGAAACAATTATTTTTTAAGTTTAGTAATAATTTCAAGAAAAAAACTAATTAGTAGGGGTATATCTTAGTTCTGAACCAACTACTATTGCTCCATCAATAATTGATAAAACTGGAATAAAATCTATTTTTATCTTTTTTATCTTTCCATCTGGCATTTTCACATCAACAGAGCTTTCAAAAGGTTTTGGTCCTGGAAAATCAAATGCTATCTGATAGTATTTTGCTAGGTCTATCTCCGCAATCTTTACCATATTATTCATAATCTTTGTTTTTATTTCAACTATCGCTTTGGTAACTCTTATTTGAATCTTATTTGTATTTATATCATAATTTACACTAACTTCACCATCCGCTTTAGATTTAGTCACAATGTTACCAGGATTTATAGTTATAGTGACATCACCTGTAAATCTAGCTTTACCACCTATTAATTTTATTTGTGGATTTTGAACAAGCCATGTATAGGTTCCAGACAATCCTAAAACCGAAAATTTTTCAGTATTTGTAAGATCCCCAACGGCAATTAAAAATTTATTCAATGTGCCCTCACTTATGGAGATACTTGCATCAGCCTTAGTGCTATTTTCAAAAGAGATAAAAATTAAGGTAAAAACTATAATTAAAACAAAAGTGACTAAAAAAAGAAAAAGATCTTTTCTCATTCTTCCTCCATCATTCTAAGTATATTTTTCAAGTTTTTCTTCAATAGTACCGATATCACCACTCCAGAGCTTTATATTCATACAAATAGTCTTTAATCCTTTTTTTAATAGTGTATCGTTGACTTTTTCAATCAATGCAAGAATTTCAACAAGGTTACCCTCTATAACTGTTTCAAAAGGGGTCACAAGGTATTTCAAGTTAGATTCTTTTATTATATTTATGGCAAAATCTATAAATTCATACATATTGCTTTTGTCTTCGATTCCTATTGGTACAACTTGAATTGCACAAGAACTCTTAACCTGCATATTTTTTATCCTAAATAACTTTTTATTCTTTTCACAATAAGAATTGCGGTATAAGTTATTAATTAAGAATTATAGTATAAATTTTAAATAAAGAATAACTTTGTTAGTTCGTTAAAAATATACAATTTATATCTAAAAATTCAAAATAAAAAGTTCAAATTGATAATTTTTTTTATGTATTTATAATTCTTGATGAATAAAGATTTATTAAAAGACATATTTTTTTATTACTAATTTACATAAAATATTGGTTTTTAATTAATAAAGAAAAGGGGTGAATTATGAAATTTAAAGCATACGCAATACTTATTTTATTTTTATTATTATCTTTTCTCTTTTTCTCCTTACAATCAAATAGAATAATAGTAGATATGGCAAAAAATACAGTTAAACTACCTGAAAAAATAGAAAAAGTTATAACTTTAGACCCTTTTTCAACTCAGATAATGATAGGACTAGGGCTTAAAGATTTACTTGTAGACGCTCAATATGGAACAAATCTTATTGGTGAAGGTTTTATTCAGGTCGCTCCAGAAAAACAAAGTTGGGGTTATTCATTTTCTGGAAATAATGTCATACTTGAAAACCTTGTGGAGAAGAAGCCAGATTTGATAATATCTCAAATTGGAAGACCAGATATAAATAAGATAATGGAATTAAAGATTCCCCTCATTCAAATAGAGGTTGAAAATGATCAGGCATTTATTGGTTCATTAAACTTCATTGCTGATATTTTCAACAAAAGAACTAAAGCAGCCGAAATTTCTAAATTTATCTCAATTAAGCTAAATGAATTTTATACGGCTAACGATAAGAATAAAAATAAAGTTAAACCAAAAATATATATAGCTGGAAGTAATATTTTACGGACTTTTGGTTCTTCATCTTTTCAAAAATGGTTGGTAAATATTGCAGGTGGAGTTTTTGCTACAGAGAATTATACTCAACTTAAGGTAGATATAAATCCAGAAACTTTGATAAAAATAAACCCAGATTATATAATACTTTCAAAATATACAGCAGAAGATCCTAATCAAATCTTAAACGATCCCAGATTTTCAAAGATTAATGCAATAAAAAACAATAGTATTTATAGAATCCCTTCATATGTTTTATCTTGGGATTTGCCTTCATTTGAAATGATAGCCGGCATATCTTATTTAAGATATCTTTTCGGTTTTAGTAGTCAAATCGATTTTTATGATACAATAAAAAATCTATACAAAGTTGTGTATAACTTAAATTTAGTAAATGAACAAATTGATAGCATTTTAATATCAAAATAATTATGCCTATAATTAAGATTGAAAACTTATATTTTACATACAATAAAAATGGAAAAGAAAAGAATAAAGAGCAATTTAGTAAATTTGAATTAAAGAATATAAGTTTTGATATTTTTGAAAGTGAAGTTCTAAGTATTTTAGGTCCAAATGGAAGTGGAAAAACCACACTTCTTAAAATACTTGCAAAAATCATTAAAGCTCAGATTGGATTTGTTTACTTTAATGAAAAAAACATAGATGATTTTAATATAAAACAATATTCAAAGCTAGTTCATTATATCCCACAAAATCCTGCTCTTTCATTCGATTTTAATGTGCTGGATACAATAGTAACTGGGGTGAACTCACAGCTTGGCTTTTTTGAATATCCTTCTAAAGTTCATTATGAAAAAGCTTTGAATCTTTTGAAGGATTTTGGCTGTGAATACCTTAAAGATAAAAGTATAAATCAGATAAGCGGAGGAGAGATTCAACTTGTATTTTTTTTAAGAGCTCTTATAAGTGATGCAAGAGTCCTAATCTTTGATGAACCGACAGCCTTTTTAGATTTTAAGAATCAATCTAAAATTTTAGAAGTTATAAAAAAAATTTCTAAGCAGAAAAAAACTATAATAGTTTCACTTCACGATCCGAACCATGTTTTAAGAATATCTGATAGGGTTATTTTGCTTAAAGATGGGACGACTTTTTCCATAGGTAATCCCAAGGAAATTTTGAAAGAGAAAAACCTTTCTGACCTTTATGATTACCCTGTAAAAAGAATGAAAGGGGAAAGTACCGATGAGTATTTCTTCAAAATGTTATAGATCTCTTATGATTTTTTCTCTTATATTTCTAATAATTATCTCTTTTTTATCCATTTTTTCAGGGCAACAAAAAATATCTATTTCAGAAGTCTTTAAGGTGCTTTCAGGAAGAGATGTCGATGGGATTAACTATCTGATAATTAAAAAAATTAGGATTCCAAGAATTATGGCCTCTTTGATAGTTGGGGCAGCATTATCTATAAGCGGAGCAGTTTTACAGGGGATTTTTGATAATCCTCTTTCCTCCCCATATCTTTTAGGGATTTCAAATGGAGCTGGTTTTACAGCTTCTATCGCAATAATTTTTGGTTTTAGTGGAATTTATCTTCAGATTTTTTCCTTTTTCGGTGGGATAATTGCAGCAATACTTGCTATTATTTTTTCATATTTTTTTAAGTCAAAAGGTTCTATATCTATTATAATCAGTGGAATTTTAATAGGGAACTTCTTTGCAGCTTTAACGATGTATCTGAAATTAATAGCAGATCCACTTGCGAAACTACCTTCAATAGTATATTGGCTTATGGGTTCATTTGTCAATGTAACTCAAAATTCTATAGTGATCCCTCTTTTGTTGATAGCATTTTCGATTATTATCCTTATGATTCTATCCTGGAAATTGAATATTCTCTCTTTTGGAGATATTCATGCTAAATCTTTAGGTGAAAATCCAGTTTTGTTTAAAATAATAGTTCTATTATTTACAACAATTGCGACTTCTGCTGCGATAAGCATTTCTGGTATAATTGGATGGATAGGTGTCGTCATCCCTCAACTTGCAAAGATTAAAACATCAAATGATTTTAGAAAATTATTGCCTATTTCAACGATCTGGGGTGCTGCTTTTACTTGTTTTGTAGATAGCATAGCTAGGATATTTTTAAGATATGAGCTACCTGCTGGTCTTGTCTCTTCAATAATAGGAATCCCTTTCGCTGCCTTTATTTTATCTAGAAATAAAAATAATTTTTAATTTTTCTCTTGTCAAAATCCTTAATTGAAATTATATTTTTTATGTAAGCTTCTACAAATTGGAGGAAATATGGCTAAAAATGACAAATATGTTTGCCAAGTTTGTGGCTATGTATATGACCCTGCTGAAAATGATAATGTCGCTTTTGAAGATTTACCAGAAGATTGGGTTTGTCCTGTTTGTGGTGCGACAAAGGATCAATTTGAAAGGGAAGATGCTTGATTTAAAAATCAAATGGGAGCAAGTATGAAAGCTTTTAAGATAAAAGAGAATATCTACTGGGTTGGTGGTATTGATTGGGATTTAAGGGATTTCCATGGTTATACTACTGAAAGAGGTTCTACCTATAATTCATATCTTATTGTAGATGAGAAGATAGTTTTAATAGACACTGTAAAACACTACCTCTTCGATGAAATGTTAAATCGAATCTCGAGTATTATTAATCCTGAAAAGATAGATTACATTATAGCCCAGCATGTTGAAATGGATCACTCTGGAAGTCTTGAAAAGTTATTGAAACTTGCTCCCAATGCTAAAATAATAACTTCCAGTTTTGGTGAAAAAGGATTAAAAAAACATTTTCCAGATATTAAATCATACAATATAGTAAAGACTTCAGACACTCTTTCAACTGGTAAATATACTCTTACTTTTGTTATGGAAACAATGGTACACTGGCCTGATAATATGGGTACATATCTTAATGAGGAAAAGATACTTTTTTCTCAAGATGCCTTTGGTCAGCATATCGCTTCATTTGAAAGATTTGCAAATGATTTCCCAAAAGAGATACTTTTTGAAGAAGCAAAGAAATACTACGCAAACATAGTTCTACCTTATGGAGGACAGGTTCAGAAAGTATTAGAATATGCCTCGAAACTAGATATAGATTTGATCTGTCCAAGCCATGGTTTAATATGGAATAATTATATTTCTGAAATAATCCAAAAATACGATAAATGGTCTAAAAATGAGGTAGATGAAAAAGCCGTGATAATTTACGATACGATGTGGGAATCGACTAAAAAACTTGCCTATACTGTAGCTGAAGTATTTGAAGAGATTGATATTCCCTTTGAACTTTTGAATTTGAAGGTGAATAATAATTCCAATATTATAACAAAACTAATGGAAACAAAATATATTGCTGTAGGAAGCCCAACATTAAATTCTAACATGCTACCATCAGTTGGTGGTTTTTTAACATATTTGAAAGGGCTTGCTCCAAAAAATAGAGTAGGTTTTGCCTTTGGTTCCTATGGTTGGGGTGGACAAAGTATAGGTGATGTAGAAAAGGTTTTATCATCAATGGGTTTTAAGATGCTTCCTTCCTTTTCATGCAACTATATCCCTCAGAAAGATGATATTGAAAAGTTAAAGAATCAACTAAAAGAAGGGATTTTATCCATGAAAAATTAAGTAGGAAAAATTCCATAATAATTTTAATACTAAAGGATCAATGATAAAGATAATTAGTCAAATAAATCTAAATAATAAAAAATAGATACTAAAATATAAATACTAAAACATGAATACTAATACATGAATACTAAAAATTATTAGTTAAATAAATCAGATTAGATAAAAATCATACTTTCTTAATTTACTATCAGAATTGCAAACCAGATATGACTTCTAGGCTAAAGTAATTTGTATAATAATCAATTGACTCAATATAGAGAGAAATAGTATCAGTATACATAGTGGATTTGATCTTTAGGTATTCTATCTCATCTATTTCGCCTTCTTCAAAAGCATTTTGTTTTGTCTGTATTATTTCTTTATCTGCTTCTATTTTAGAAAGATAGTAATCTATTTTAGCCTTATTAATCTCACATTTTAGTTTAATTGATTCAAGGAGATTTGAAATATTTTGATAAGCATAATCAATCTGCATTAGTATTTTTGCTATTTCATTTTTTGCTTGTTTTATTTTTGCTTCGAGACTTCCTGCATCAAAAATAGGAGTGGAAATTCCAAGGGATATCGTTATATTATAGTCATCTTGCGTAAACCAACCAGTCTCAATTAATGGAAATCTTGGCCCATAGTAAGACACTTCAATTCTTAAACCAATGTCTGGCTTCAAATAACTAGACGCATTGATTATTTCAAATTGTTTTTCCACGACTTTTTTAAATATTTCTAGCTGTTTTAGTTGAAGATTGTTTTCCAATGCAAACTGCCATAGGTTTTCTGGTATATTGTAAAATATAACCTTTTGTTCTCTTAGCTTTTCTTCAAATTCTGAATAATCTATCTTCAACTCTTTTTCCAATGGGAAGTTCAATATTGCTTTTAGATCATTTATTGCTTTTTTTCTTTCTCCTTCAACCCTAGTGAAGTTGAATTCGAATTCCTTTTGTGAAACAATGGCTTGAAGGTAATCAGAATATGTTATAAATCCATTTTCATAGCTTTGTTTTGAGATATTGACAATTCTCTCTACTATTTCTCTTTGTAGATTGAGTGTTTGCAAAATCTTTTCAAGATAGTAAAGACTATGATAGTATATCTTAATCTTTGTTTTTATCTCATCAATTTTTTCTATCTTTTTTAGTTTTTCGACTTCAACCAATAGTTTATAAACTTCTATGGCATTATCTATTTTTCCCCAAGTAAAAATTGGTTGATCTATAGTTATCTTAAATTGATACAGAGTGTTTTCCATTCCTTGATATATTATCATATCTTCTGGGGGGATTAAAATATCTCCATTTGAAGTTGAGATTGAACCAAATTGACCAGCTGTTATAGAAATCGGTCCAATCGGATTTGTAAGATAACTTAAACTTACTGATAGTGAAATTGAAGGGTATTTCTTTGCTTTTGCTATAGATAGATCAAATTCTGCCTTTTTAATATTTAAGTCAAGCTGTTCTATTTCACTATTATTTGCAAGAGCATAATCGATTAAACCCTGTAAGTTATAATTGTGTTGATTATCGAAGGAGAAAAAAACTAAAAATATTATTAGATAAATTAAAATTAATAGAATTTTTGTACTAAAATTCCTTTTAAACAAATTAATTTCCTCTTAGGTTTAATTAAAATATATTATTTTTCTATAAATTTTATATATCTATTTCATTTTATATATCTATCTCTATATAGTTATCTGCATTTTCATAAACTCTGTAATTGTTTATAGTAGTTTTTAGTACATCCAAGTTATCATATACTTCGATAGTTACATCTTGGTAATTCTGTGAACCTTCTACTCCATCTGGTGAAAGTTCAAGATTATTTATTTCAAAATAACCTACTACCGTTGTTTGATCATTTGGATAATAGGTGTAAGTCCTTGAATTTTTAGATGTCGTTGCGCTATTTCTTGTTTTATAGATAATCTTTACTTTATACCCATTTACGCCATTTCCAGAGAGTTTGACTACTCCATTTACAGATTCAGTAAATATAGTTCTTCTCATATGAAGAGTTGGAATCTGAACCGTAGTATCTTTCGATATTGTTAAGCTTTCATAATAGTCTTCAAAAATACCATTCCCATCGGGATCCCATGAACTATTATCAGTTAAGTTTGGTTCTATAGTGCTTGAAGTTTCAAAGTCTGTAAGAGAATAAACTAATCTCACCCTTGTTTTTCCATAATCTGATTCTATGGATGGCATTTTTGGATAGGATATCTTAATATTATATTCCCCATTGGAATTAGTAGTAGTAGTATATGAAGGTTCATCTTCAAATGAGGAATCATTTACGATAGGTTCATTATTGCTATCGAAAGACCAGCTTTTGGGGACATATATTCGAATAGTAACATTTGCTATAGGCTCACCACTTGAAGTATCGGAAATTACTCCATGCAAAGTCGCGCTATTTTTTACCCTATCAACCTTTATTGGAGTTAATCTAGTTGTTGAATCCGAAACTATTTTTTGTATAGAATATGATGCATCATAATCTTCATGATAAAATACAAGGTAAATCTGGGTGACATCTGCATCTTTACCAAAAATAGGATTCAATGTAGACCATACTATCGCATTGAAAGTAAATACACCAGCCTCGTTGTTTGAGGTAGTTGTTGTAGTCGAAGAAAAGCTATTTGTAAAAAAGGTATTATAATTGTTTGATGATTTATAACTCTGCCAATCTTCATTGAATTTACTCTCACTTGTATATAAAAAAACATATCCATCATTTATTCCATTCTCGCTTTCGCTATCTATATATTTTCCAGTTAAGGAGGCTCGAAAAACTGATGAACAAGAGAACAATAATATACAAATAATGAAAAGAGTAATAATAGTGGCTTTAAGTAATATTATCTTAAAAATTGGTGAATTTTTCATTTTTTATCCCTCTTTTCCCTTATTTTTTTAATTTTATCCTCGATTTTTTTATAATTTTATTCTTTTTGTTATTTTCTATTATTTTTATTCTTTATTCATTTTATTATCTTATCAACTATTCTTTAAATTATATTATTCAAATTATCCTGACTAGTTTTAATTGTTTATCTCTTTTCTTTTTTCAAAGGTAAAATAAATGACTGGAACTAAAACAAGAGTTATTAGCGTGGAAGTCGTAAGACCAGCTGCTATTACCATACCTAAAGGTTTATATAAATTAGCACCTTCTCCAATCCCCAAAGCCATTGGTAGAACCCCAAGGACTGTTGTTAATGTTGTCATAAGTATTGGTCTTAATCTACTACTTCCAGCATTTATAATAGCATCTTTTAAGGATTTCCCATATTGTTTTCTATTAAGCTCAATAAAATCTATCAGTACTATGGCATTATTTACAACGGTTCCAGCAAGAGTAATTAGACCTAAAAAAGAAACTATAGATAAAGTACTTTTCCCAATGATTATACCTAAAGTAGCTCCAATAAGCATGAAAGGAATGGATAATAAAATTATTAAAGGATGAGAGAATCTTTCAAATTGTATCACCATTACCATATAAACCAAAAAAACACCTATTAAAAGAACTACGAGAAGTGATTGGAAAGATGTTTTTATCTCCTTTGCACTTCCAATAATTTCCCAATTTACCCCAAGTGGTAAAGTTAGATTTTTTAAAAGTGGTGTTATCCTTTTTTGTATTCCTCTCATATCAGGGTCTGATAGATATGCAGTTACTATTATTGATTTTAACCTGTTACGGTGATTAATCAAAGAAACAGAAGGTCTTAATTCAAGTTTTGCAAAGCTTGAATATGAAATGAAATTCCCACTTCTAGATTTTAAGAAAATTTCGTTTAGTATATTTGAAGTTATTTTATTGTCAGATATATCCGTTTTTAGAAATATTGGATAGGTCTTATTATCAGTTCTAAAATTACCAGCTTCCATTCCATAGAAGTAAATCCTTGCAGCGATAGCAGCTTCATATGGAATAAGCCCAAGATTTCCCATGGTATCAAGCTTCATCTGGGATAAAAGTTCGGTTGAATCAAAGTTGACAGAGAGGTCTGTTTTTAATACTGCTTTATCTGAAGAAAGTATCTGTTCTATAATTTTTGCGGATTTATAGATAGAATCAAAATTTGTACCATAAACTTCAATCATAAATCCTTTACCACCAAGAGCTATCGATGCCAAAGCACCAAGACCGCCATTAGAAATCGTTATATTAATATCTGGAACTGTAGATTCTGCTTTCTGCTGTAAAAATGAAATTATTTCAAAAACAGACCTATTTCTCTTATCTACAGGTACTAGTCTTATTTTTCCATAAGCTATATTTGGTTTTGATGATATACCAAAAGAATCCCCTCGCCCAATCAAAAAATAAGTAGTTTGAACTTCTGGGACATATTTTTTTATTATATCTTCAAACATTAATACCTTTTCTCTTGTTCTTTCTAATGAATATCCATTTGGAGTGGATATACTAATCTCTATTTCACTCATATCTGAATCACTTAAAAACTCAAATCCAACCATATCTAAAGTAATTACTGAAATTATGAGTAATACAATCGAAAAAGTTATTATAAATCTTCTTTCTTCAAGCGCAAATTCAAGAACTTTTTTGTAAAATAATGTTAATAAATCTAATCCTTTGCCTATAAGATTAGAAATCTTATTAAATATATTTAGCATTTTTTTTGTAGAATTTACCTTGCTATCTATATTTTCATAGTTAGGGAAAAAATGTGAGACAGCGTAAGGAACAAATATTACGGCCACGATTAAGGAACCAGTAAGTGCAAGGGAAATTGTTAAAGCGATATCTTTTAGTACAAGCCCAGCGATCCCCTGAATGAAAATCATAGGAATAAATACCGCTAAGGAAGTTGTTGTTGATGCTAAAATAGCACCAGAAACTTCTTTGGTGCCAACATATGATGCTTCTTTACTTGAAAGACCTTTTTTCAAATGAGTATCAATATTTTCTAGTACAACTATAGAAGCATCTACAACCATTCCAATACCGACCGTAAGTCCGCTTAATGTCATCAGGTTTAATGATCTTCCAAAAACTTTCATACCTATGAAAGTAAAAAGGATAGAAAGAGGGATAGAAAAGGAAATTACCAATGTCGCACGAATATTCCTAAGGAAAATAAAAAGGATAAGGATTGCAAGTAGTCCACCCATTAATGCAGAATCTCTAACTGTGTTTATGGATCTTTTTATATCATTACCCTGGTTTGAGATTATTTGAAATTTAATCAAACCTGGATAAGTTTTTTCAATCTCCTTAAACTGTTTTATTAGTTCTTTCGATGTTTTTAATGTATCTTTACCTTGCTGTTTCATTATATCAAGTACAATTACTGGCTTTTTTAAAGAAGAAGTGTATTCTGTAGGTTTTGGTAAAGCAAATTCTATCTTAGCAACATCTTTAAGTCTAATAAATGTATTGTCTGAAAATCCGACAACCAGATTTTCAATATCCGAAATAGATTTGAATTCGCCATAACTTCTAATGTTTATATCTTTTCCCTGATACTTTATTATTCCACCAGGAAATGAGATATTATAGTATTTTAATATTTGAAAAATATCCAAAATTGAGATATGTTTGGATACAAGCTGATCCTTTTTTACCGTAATTATAACTTGTTTTTTTTCTCCACCATGCAAATTTAGCTCAGATACTCCATCTATCCTTGCTAGTCTACTTCTAATCTGCTTTTCGAAGAAATCCGTTAATTCTTCTGGATTTAAGGAGCTTTCCAAGATAACTGTAATTAATGGTAATTTACTCGGGTCCATTTTTAAGATTTCTGGAATACCAGAGATATTTTCAGGTAAGATGTCAGATATACCATTTAATTTTTCCCTTACCTCGGGAAATTTTTTATCTATATCGACTCCCCAACTAAATCCAACTTCTATGAAAGATAATGAATCGAAAGAACTAGATTGAATTGAATCCACTCCAGCCAATGTTGATAATGCATCTTCAATAGGAGTTGTAACATCTTTTTCCACATCGGTTGGACTTGCTCCAGGGTAAGTTGTTATTATTAGAAGACTTGGTAAAAAGATGTCAGGAAATAATTCTTGTCTAAGAGAGTTGAAGGCAATAATTCCAAAAAAGGCAAGCGCAATTACAAGAATAGTTATTATTACAAAATGCTCAATAGGAAACTTTATCAATTTACTCATATTTTTATTTCTTTTTCTTAAAAATTATTTGTTTTTATAAATCATATATATTTTTTATAAATCATATATAAATTTTATAAATTATATATAAATCATTTATAAATTATATATAAATCATTTATAAATATCACCATCATTGATGAAGATCCTATAAAAATGGCACCAATATTTATCTAATTTTCATCTCAAAAATACCTATTTTTGAAATAAATTAATCAATAAACCTTATGTTTTTCAATTATATTGACCTTTTGATCCTCTTTCAAAAAATGTTGACCATCTATTACAAATTGCAAATCTTTATAATCTTTAGAGACTTCAAAGTATTGATCATTCGAAAAGGATATTTGGACTTTTATTTTTACCGCTTTCATCGTTTTTTCATCTATGTAAAAGGCATAAGTATTATCTATTAAAACTTCGATTGGTAAATAATAAATATTTTCCTTTTTATCTAATACAAAATTAACATTCAGAAACATGCCAGGTAGAATTTCTTTAGGATTTGGTATAGAACATGTAACAGTAAAGGTTTTTGTTTCAGCAGATATATAAGGAGTTATGGTTTTTATTTTACCTAAGAGTCGTTTATCGTTAATATCTGGGAAGGTAAAATAGACATTCATAGAATTTTGATTCTTTGAAAAAAGAAAGTAGTAGGATTCTGGTATCTTTGCTTCTATAACTAGTTTAGATAAGTCTCCAACAGTAACAATTGGGATTTGAGGAGCGACAAGAGAGCCAGCAACAGAATGAACGACAAGGACAACTCCATTAACAGGAGAAATGATATTGGTATAGTCAAGTTGGAGTTTAGCAAGTTCATATTGAGATTTGTAAGCATCAAATTGTGCTTTAGCTTGCTCGTAGTTTTGTTTAGATGTTGAACCACTTTTAAATAGACTCTCTACCCTTTCAAAGGTGGATTTTGCAGCTTCATAAGCTGCTTTTGCTTGGTCATACTGCAATAAGTATGGACTTTGATCTATTGTTCCAATAAGCTGTCCCGCTTTAACATTATCTCCTACTGAGACGGATAGCGAAACTAAGGTTCCAGAAATTTTGGGTAGAACTGTAACAACTGACTCTGACTTAACATAACCAGAAACAGATAAAGTCTTTTCAAGGCTTCCATAGATTGGCGTAATTGTTTCAACAGGTACAACTAATTCTTCAACTGTTGGAACTTCTTTTGAACGATTTAAAAACCAAAAAACAGCAATTGATATAAGAATAGTAAATAAAATTATATATCTAATTGATTTATTTTTCATTTTTTTGTTTTTCCTTAATAAGATAAATAACTCAAAAATTGATTTATTCAATTAAAGGGAAACGATAAATGTAAAAAAATAAACGATAATCGTAAAAAAATATTTAAAATGCCAAAAAAGTGAGTAATCACTCATTTTGTAATACAAGTAAACTTTTTTACATTTCTGTCAAGTAAATTAAATAAAAAAAATAAAACATTAATTGAAAGTTGTTTGTTTTACAAGAAATTTATTTCCTATATTTTTCAAATATTTAATTAAAATTGTTTATAAAGCCTTTCTATTTTTATCCGGTTTCCATCTTTATTTTCAATAAATAAAATACCTTCGCCTGTTTCAAATGATAGTTCAACTATGTTATCATTAAAGATATTTGAAATTCCAGCATAATAAAATTTTTCAAGTTTTTTTGGGAAAGGATATTCTACTGGATTTAAAGTTAAATTATAAATCTTAGTCAATGGGAAGAAAGAAAAGATTTTATCGTTTTGTTCATAAATTTTATATTTTCCAGCTTTTAACAAAAACATCGATTCTACATCGTTATGAAATTCTATATTTAATAGATCTGTAAAAAATTCAGTTTTCTTCCTTTTGAATATAAAATTTTTATCTATCTTAGTTTGATTAAAAAGCCAAGTAAAATAGAAAATTAAAGACAGGAAATGATCTTGCCTTGGGCCTGAAACTGAAAAAAATATATGTTTAAACTCCATTTCTTGGTTTTTCTTTATGTTTTCATTAAATAATTTGTAAGCTAGAATAGAATCTGTTAAATCCTTTTTTACTGGAAATCTAAATATTTTATCTTCAGAAATTATCTTTTCAGGATTTTGACATGTATCAAAATCTCCAATTGCGAAAAAGATTTTATCAATAAGATTATTTTCTTTTGCAATCAAAAGACCACCATCTACAGCTATAATATAATCAGCTTGACTATAAAGATTTTTAAACTTTTCATCATTTTCAAATCTACTACTTAAAATATATAAGACAGTCTTCATTTACTTGCCTTGGAAATATAGGATTCAAAAACTTGTTGATAACCGGACTTACTTATAAATTCTATTTCCTTGTTCAAATTTGCGATAGAAAGCACATCTGATGGTATTGAATAGGAATGAATAAAT